>JAPOYR010000008.1 GCA_026706485.1 Chloroflexota bacterium
GCCCTCGGACATTCCGAGAGTCCTCGGAACATACCCGCCCCGGCACATACAAGGGTTAGGGTGAGGGGTTCCGCCGGGCGCGTGCCCAATGGAGCCGAGTCACTCGCGATGCACGGTTCCACGACGGCGCCCGTGCCCGCTACCATCCGCCTAGTCCCAATCGCACCTGGAGGTGCCGCGTGCCCGTGATGACCGGATCCGACGCCGTTGTGCAAAGCCTGATCGCCGAGGGCATCGACCTCGTCTTCGGCATCCCCGGCTACCACTCCGAGCACCTCTACGGCCGCCTCATGCAGCAGGACCGCATCCGCCACGTGCTGGTGCGGCACGAGCAGGGCGCGGGCTACATGGCCATTGGCGTGGCCCGGGTGACCGGCAAGCCCGCCTGCGTACTGAGCACAGCGGGACCGGGCGCGCTCAACATCGCCACCCCCATGGGCGAGGCCTACGGCGACGGCGTTCCCCTGCTCAACATCATGGCCGAGGACCTCTCGCCCTTTCTCTACCAGGACAAAGGATTGGTCCACGAGAGCAAGGACCAGTTCGGCGTGTTCAGCCGCCTCTCGCAGTGGGCTCGGCAGGCAATGTCTCCGGGCGAGATCCCCGGCGCCATCCACGAAGCCATGCGTCGCATGGAGATCAACCGCCCCCGGCCGACGGTGGTCGAGATCCCGCTCGACGTCTTTCAGAGTGACGGGCCGGTCGAGATTCTCGATCGCGAGACCTGGGCGCGCCCGGCCGGCGATTCGGGGGACCTCGAGCGCGCCGCCGCGCTGCTGCGCGACGCCGAGCGACCGCTGATCTGGGCCGGCGGCGGCGTCATCAACTCGGGCGCCTGGGATGAGCTGCAACAGGTGGCAGAGACCCTCGACGCCCCGGTGCTGACCACATGCAGCGGTAGGGGCTCCATTCCCGACGACCACCCGCTGGCGCTCACCAACATCTCCACCCACGGACCCGTCACGCGCCTCATGGAGCGCAGTGACGCCATGCTCGCCGTGGGCGCGGTGTTCCCGCACCTGATCACATCCAGGTGGACCCTGCCCATCCCCGAGCGCCTGATTCATATTGACATCGACCCCTCGCAGCCCGGCAAGAACTACCCGGCCGAGATCGGCATCCACGCCGACGCCAAGCTGGCGCTGACCGCGCTCGCCGCCGCCCTCGATGGCGGCGACGTCGACCGCGACGACTGGGTGGACACGGCGCGCACCGCCCGCGCCGACGTGCGCCGCGACCTGTCGCAAATGGCCCCGCTGGAGTGGAGCCTAATGCGGACCGTGCGCGAGGCCCTCCCCCGCGAGACCATCGTCGCCTGCGACCCGCACCTCTGGGGCTACTGGGCGCGCGAGCACTTCCCCATCTACGAGCCGCGCACGTTCCTCTACGGACTCCAGTTCGGCACGCTGGGCTATGCCTACCCCGTCGCCCTGGGCGCCAAGCTCGCCGCGCCCGACCGTCCGGCCGTGGCCATCGGCGGCGACGGCGGCTTCCTCTTCACCGGACAGGAGCTCGCCACCGCCGTGCAGCTCGGCATCAACGTCCCCATGGTCATCTTCAACGACGACGCCTACGGCGCCATCAAGGAAGACTTCGTGCGCGACTACGACAACGCCTACGAGGTGGACCTGGTGAACCCCGACTTCGTGCGCTACGCCGAGGCCTTCGGCGCCGTGGGCATGCGGGCCAATCCCGAAAACCTCGGCGACACGCTGCGCCGCGCCCTGGAGCTCGACCGCCCGTCGATCATCGACGTGCCCGCCAAGCTCCGTCGGCCGCTCAAGGTGGACTGAGGCCCGAGCTGACCGAACCGCCCGTCCTCACCACCCGCCTGGACGGCCAGCACGCCATCGTCACGGGCGCCGCCAAGGGCATCGGCCGGGCCGCAGCGCGCGCCCTGCACGCCGCCGGGGCCAACGTCACCCTCGCCGACATCGACGGCGAGGGCGCCAGTGCGGTCGCCGAGAGTTTGAGCGCGGCTGGCCCGCCGTGCTTGGGCTTGCGCCTCGACGTCACCAACGACGTCTCGGTGCGCGCCGGCGTCGCCAAGGCGGCGGAGCGCTGGGGCCGAGTGGACATCCTCGTCAACAACGCCGGCATCTCCGGCTATTCGTCCCCCGTCTGGGAGACTACCGACGCCGACTGGCAGCGAGTCCTCGACCTGAACCTCAGCGGCACGTTTCGCATGTGCCGCGCCGTGGTCCCGCACATGCTCGAGCGGGGCTACGGGCGAATCGTCAACATCGCCTCAATCTCGGCCAAGGACGGCAATGTCAATGTCGCCGCCTATCCCGCCTCGAAGGCCGGAATCATCGGCTTCACGCGCGCCCTCGCCATGGAGCTTGTCCAACAGGGCGTGCTGGTCAACGCCGTCTCGCCCGCCGCCGTCGACACCGAGACCTCGCTGGCCGCCGATCAGACCATGCGCGCCCCGCTCGTCGCCAAGATCCCCATGGGCCGCGCCGCAAAGCCCGAGGAAATCGCCGCCCTGGTCGCCTTCCTCGCCTCCCCCGCCTGCGCCTTCAGCACCGGCGCCAACTTCGACATCACCGGCGGCCGCGCCAACATCACCTGATCCGCGCCGGTCCGGCGCCCTTTCCCTGGAAGGAGACTTTTGCGTAACCCTCCACTAGTCCCCGCAGGCGGGGAGCGGGAATCCGGTCCGGCTCCCTCTCCCACGGGGAGAGGGTCGGGGTGAGGGGATCCCCGCCGTCCGTCGTTCCCGCAGCATCGTTATTCCGAGCGCAGCGAGGAATCTACGGGGCAATTGGCGATGCGCAACGCCCGTCAACTCCTCACAACCGTCGCCCCGCCGACAGTCGCACTTGACGCCCCGTAATCGGCAATAATCGCGCCGGGCCTGGCAGTTCCCGGCTTGTCGAACGCTTCTCGCGCCCTTCGCCTGACTGCAATCGTTCCAAGGGAGCAACGACCAGTTGGAGATCCATGACGCGCTCTTCGCCGTCGGCCTGCTGATCGTCGTCGCCAAGCTGCTGGAAGGCGTCTTCAAGCGCCTCGGCCTCAACTCCATCATCGCCTACGCCACGACCGGGGTGATCCTGGGCCCCGTCACCGGGCTCGTAGAAGCCGGTTCCGAAGTCGAAATCGTCCTGGGCATCGGCATCTTTCTGTTCTTCTTCCTCATCGGACTGGATGAGCTCGACATTCGCGGGTTCATCTCGGCCATTCGCGGGCGGCTCTTCATTGCCTCGGTCTTGTCGCTGGTCATATCGCTGTTAATTTCCCTGGCCGTCACCACGGACGTCATCGTGGACTTGGGGTTGGGGCTCGACTTCACCCAGGCCCTCGGGGTGGCCGGCGTCCTATCGCTGTCCAGCCTCGGCGTCGTCGCCAAGGTGCTGATCGATGAGGGTCGCCTGCGAGAACCGGTTGGCGTTCAGATATTCACCGCCGTCGTCATCGCTGAGCTGATCGGGCTATTCATCGTCGGCTTTGCCATCAGCGAGCATTTCTACGCCAGCGGTGAAGCCCGCACGCTCGATGTGCTCAGCGTATTCACGCTGGTGGGACAAATCGTCGGCTTCGCGATTCTCACCTGGTTCGTATCCACCAGGATCCTTCCCAAGGTCATCGTCTTTCTGCAGCGGTTCATGCAGGTGCCCCAGCTCTCCTTTGGATTGCTGTTGGGCGGACTCTTCCTGGTCGTCGTCGGCGCCGAGAAGGTCGGCCTGCATGGGTCCCTGGGCGCGCTGCTTTTCGGTGCGGCCCTTTCCATGCTGCCCTACCAGGTGCGGCGGGACATCATGCCCGGCATGCAGGGCACCGCCGAGGGCCTGTTCGTGCCGCTGTTCTTCGCCTCCGCCGGCCTGAATCTGAGCCTTGAATTTCTGAGTCTGCCCCTTGTGACCATCCTGGTCTTGGCCCTGGTGCCATTGGCCGGCAAATTCGCCGGGGCCTTCATCAGCGCCTACGTCACCCGGCTCCAGGCCCCGCTCGCCACCGCCGCGGGATTGATGGCCAAGGGCGTGGCCGAGATTGCGCTGCTGCTGTTGCTCCTGCACACGGGCGCCATCGACGAGGGCGTGTTCTCACTCCTGGTGCTTGTCATGTTCGCTTACATCCTGCTCACACCCATGGGCATCAGCCTCGCCCTCAAGCGGATCAAGCACGCCGAGGCCGTCGCTCCTCAAGCGAATGCGCCGCCGTCGCTGAGTCGATTCGCCCTGGAAGGCATCAGGGTCGGCGAAGTCCTGGACCGAGCGCGCAACTATCCGCAACAGTCGCTCACCGTCAAGACATTCGCCGAACACTGGCTGCTGCCGGAACAGCATGACTACGTCGTCATGAAAAACGGCGAGCTAGCCGGCGTCGTCTCCTTGAGCATGTTGCGCTACCTCCCACGCAGCGAGTGGGATCGCACGCCGCTGCAGCAGGTCCTCCGCGGCGATACGCCGTTCGGGCAATCCGACGAGCTGCTCGAGGATCTCCTCCAGCGAATGACCGAAAACTCCCTCACCGTGCTGCCCGTGGCCGATTCCGAAACCGGCGAGTTCATCGGCTCCATAGCCAGCCACGAAATCCTCGAAATGGTCGTCCTCACCGCCAAGGGTCGCTAAGCCTGTCCCCGCGCAGTCGGGGAGCCGGAATCCCGTCCGGCGCCCTCTCCCACGGGGAGAGGGTCGGAGTGAGGGGAACCCCGCAGGCCCGTCATTCCCGCGGAGGCGGGAATCCACCCTAGTCTCACCGACTCCGTAACCCACGTGCATCACTTGAGCCGCCCCCTCTGTCATTCCGAGCGCAGCGAGGAATCTAAGAAGCACGTAACGGGGCACAACGCTCCCCAACTCCTCTCAGCCGTCGCCCCTCCGTCATTCCCCCGGAGGCGGGAATCCACCCATCGTCCCTCAAACCGGTGTAGGGGCGACCCTAGTGGTCGCCCGTTTGCGATCGCCCGCGGCAGACAGCGATTCCCCGGGGCCGCCAAGTCTGGCCTCCCGGATTCCGACGAGCCGCTACCGGCGCCTCATGCGAAGGTAGGCAAAGGACCCACCAACCACGACAACCGCGGCGCCGGCCACGATAGCGATCCACCACCCGCCGCCCGGGTCCGCGCCCTCGCGTTCCTCAGGCGACGGTCCACTCGCCCCGGCCAACGGCGCATCCCCATCCCCAAGCTCGTCAATATCGGCTTGTGCCTGAGCAAGCAAGGCCGTCCGGCTGCAGATGCCCGCCGTGTAGCCGCCGTCGCCGTAAGGGCTGTCATACGCATAGACGACGTACGACTCGCCTTCGACAAACCGATACCCGCAACTCCCGCCAGTCGGCGGCGTGGTGATTGTCATGGTTTGGTGAACCGCACCCTTCCACACGGTGCTGACCTCGAAGCCAACCGTGCTGCGGTCATCGGGACCAACGGACCGTGCATCAGGGTCGTACGAGTGGTGCACGGAGATCACCCGTCCCGCGAAGACCGCGTCGAACTTCCCCAACTCTTCTGACGGTGACCCCGGCTCCACGCACTTACACGCGTGGGTCTTCCCCGCAAATCCGAAGAACCAAACGACGCTCAACGCGAGCGCGACAATTCCGACGCGCAGAGATCCTCGCAGAGTCCGGTAGGGGCGGGTCTCAGACCCGCCCGACGCCAAGCATCCGGCGCGCCCCAGAGTCACCGTCCACATGTCCTAAGTCTCTCCAGTGGCCATCGGCACACGATCGAATCGAGCATTCGCGCGCCGCGCGCCCCTGCGAGCCGTGGACCTGTGAGATCGCATTGGACTCAAGCCGACCGGCGCCGCCGCAAGTTCAATTGTACCGGTCTATCTTGCCCAAGCACCCACGCGGGACAACGCGGCGTCCCCGGGCTGCACCGAGGCCAACGTGCCCAAATGGCACGCTAACGGCATCAGCGGACCGTCTTCTGCCGAAGTCGGATCACTTCGACTGAGAACTCAGGATGCCCAATCCCAACGTCACCCCACTGGCCCAGGACTTCACCATCGCCGCCCGCGTGCCGGATCCCAAGCGCCACTTCTTCCACGACCCGAACCTGGTCCGGCTCGACGACGGCACGCTGATCGTCGCGGCGCCGCAGTGGGGCCGGAAGGGCACGGACGTGGGGCGCTCGCTGCGGATCCTTCGCAGTACCGACAGCGGCGCGACCTGGACCGACCTGCCCACGCTGCCCTACGAGGAGGGGCGCCCCTTCGTCGTGGACGGCCAGCTGCTGATGTTCGTGCAAGAGCGGACCCACCGCGACTTTCAGCTCGTCACCAGCGACGATCTCGGCGAAACCTGGACCGAGCCCCGCACCGTCATCGAAGGGCCGCTGTGGAACATCTCCACGGCCCAGGTCATCCGCCCCGACGCGCTCTACTGGGCCATGGACCATGACTCCGCCGGCATCGACTACAAGGGCAAGGTCATGGTGCGCTGGGACCGCGCCAGGTCGCCGTTCGACCCGGACGCCTGGTCGCTCTCCAACGTCGTGCCGCTGCCGGAGCTGCCGACGGCCCTCACGCGCGGGCTCTACAGCCCAGACCACGGGTCGAAGCTCCATCGCGGCTCGCCGTCGCCGTTCGTCTGGCTGGAGCCCAACACGGTCGAGGTTGCCGGCAAGATCCGCGTTTTCGTCCGGTCGGTCATCGACAACTACGCCACGGCGAACGTCGCAGCCGTGCTCGACTATGACGAAGCGACCAACGTCCTCCGCTTCACCCAGTTCGCCGCCTGGCCCGGCGGGCAGTGCAAGTTCTTCATCATTCACGACGAGCCGCACCGCATGTACTGGATGCTGAGCAACCTGCCCACCAACTCGCAGGACGTCCTCGGCTGGGGCGACCGCATGCGGGAGACCGGGTACACCGGCGGCCCCGGTAACGAGCGCCGCTGGCTCTTTCTCCACTACGGCGTCGACTGCCTCAACTGGTTCCCCGCGGGCTGCGTGGCGCGCTGGCCCGACAGCGTGCACCGCAGCTTCATGTATCCCAGCGCCGCCATCGACGGCGACGACCTGGTGATCCTCTCCCGCACCAGCCGCGACGCCGAGGACCAGCACGACGCCGACCTCTGCACCATCCACCGCGTGCACAACTTTCGCTCCCTCGCAATGGATCTGCATTGCGGCGGTCTGGCGGACTAGCGGCCGCTTACTGTCATTTCGAGCGGAGCGAGAAATCTAAGATCCTCAACCCCGGACGCCCTGGATCAAAGACCGACACCTCGGGCCGCACGTCGACCTAGCCCGCACGCCGCTCGCAGACTCCAGAAGCCGCGGCGCCACTTTTCTCTCGCCTCCCCGACCACTCACTGGCATCATGAACCCGTCGCACCGGCGCATCGCCGTCCCGCATGGAGTCCCCACATGAGGCGCCTCGCGAAACCGGCCGGTCGCTACAACCTGGCGTTCGAAGAGGTCCCAATCCCCGAGCCCGGCCCGACCGAGGTCCGTGTCAAGGCCGTCCGCAGCCTCATCAGCCGTGGATCGGAGATTGGCCGGCGCTACACCCGCGACGAAGCCATCGACCCGCAGATGATGGGCTACTCCATGTCCGGCATCGTGGACGCGGTCGGCGAATCGGTCACGCACATTGCCGTCGGGGATCGCGTCGTCATTTCGGCGCCGCACGCGGACTACGTGGTGCGCGACGCCATCATGCGCTCCGACGACGACCGGCCGCTCGTCTATCCCATCGACCCGGCGGTCGATTTCGACGCCGCGCCGTATTGGTCGCTCGTCAGCGGCTGCGTGACGTGGGCGGCCGGCGAGGAAGCCGCGCCCACCGACACCATCGTCATCGTCGGCCAGGGCCTCGTCGGCAGCCTGCTACTGCAAGTGCACAAGGCCAACGGCATCCACCGCGTGGTGGCGATCGACGCGCTCGACCTGCGTTGCGAGATGGCCGAAGAGCTCGGCGCCGACGTGGTGATTAACGCCGCCCGCGAGGACCCTGTAGAGGCCGTCCACAAGCTCACCGGCGGCCTCGGCGCCGAGATCGTGGTCTACGCCGTCGGCGGCCCGGCCGGACCCAAGGCCTTCGATCAGAGCCTGGACATGCTGGCGCGCGGCGGTCTGCTGCACCTCGTCGGACGCTACGAGGACGCGCCCCTACCCTTCTGGAGCCACAAGTTCGCCGGCAAGCGCATGTTCGAGGGCTACTACCCCCGCACCAAGCGCATGGCGGAAGCCAAGCGGGGCATGGACCTGCTGGCCACCGGCGCCATCAATACCGACCTCATGACGACCCACCGATTCGCGTTCAGCGAAGCGCCCGCCGCCTTCGACCTGCTCTACCTGCGATCCGGCGAGACGCTGGGCGTATTGCTCGACTGGACGCTCGAGGACACATAGCCGGAGCCCAACGCGGCGCCACAAGGACGGGAGACGACATGAAGCGAATGGCAAAGCCCGAGGGACGGGGCAACGTGATGCTCGAGGACGCCCCGGTTCCCGAGCCGGGCTACGGGCAAGTCCGCGTCAAGGCCGTGCGCAGCCTCATCAGCCGCGGCTCGGAAATCGGCCGGCGGTATGTCATGGACGAGGCCATCGACCCGCAGATGATGGGCTATTCCATGGCCGGCGTGGTCGATGCGCTGGGAGAAGGTGTCGAGCACCTGAACATCGGCGACCGCGTGGGAGCCGTCGCGCCCCACGCGCAATTTGTCGTGTGCGCCGCCATTCCCGAAGTGCAAGGCAAGATCCCCGAGATTTTCTCGCTCACGCCCGGCGTCACCTGGGACCAGGCGCCCTACTGGATGCTCGGCGCGTCGGCCGTCCGCTGGGTGGACATCGCCCCATTCGAGCGCGACAACGTCATCGTCGTCCTGGGCCAGGGTTTGGTCGGCAGTCTCATGCTCCAGGTATTGCGCGAGATTGGCGGCGTGCGCCTCGTCGCGGTCGACGCCGCGCCGTTGCGCTGCGAGCTGGCCGCCGAGCTAGGCGCGGACCACGTGATCAACGCGGCCGAGGAAGACCCCGTGGCGGCGGTCAGGAAGCTCAGCAGCGGCGTCGGCGCCGAGCTGGTGGTCTACGCCGTGGGCGGACCCGCCGGCCCGCGGGCCTTCGAGCAGGGCATGGACATGCTCTCCAGCGGCGGCACGCTGCATCTCATCGGCAAATACGAGCATCAAATCCTGCCGCTCACCTCCGACGTGATCCAGGGACGGCGCATCCTGGGCGGCTACTTCGGCGGCCAGTGGCACACGGGATCGGCGCGGCGGGCGCTGGCGCTGCTTGAGTCGGGCGCCATCGACGCCGACCGCATGACAACGCATCACTTCCCCTACACACGGGCGCCCGAAGCCTTCCACCTGCTCCACGACCACACGGACCAAACCCTCGGCGTCTTGATCGATTGGGACGTGGACGACAGCTAGCCGTCGCTGCGGCCGCTCCAGCAGACGACGGTGCCGTCGGCCCGCACCCCGCAGGTGTGAAAGTCGCCGGCGCTGACGGCGACGAACCTCCCGCCCGGGGCATGCGCCAAATAGTCATCGCCCCAGCATTCGATCGTGCCGTCACTGCGCATCCCGCAGCTGTGAAGTCCCCCCGCGCTGACCGCGGCGAACGTCCCGGCGGGCGGTGTGGCCCGGCCGTCTCCGTCAAACCCCCAACATGCCGCCGCACCGTCGGTGCGCAGCCCGCACGTGTGATACCTCCCCGCGCTGACGGCCACAAACGCCCCATCAGGCGGCGTGGATTGGCCATGGGAGTCACTGCCCCAGCACTCGATCGCGCCGTCGGCACGCACTCCGCACGTGTGGTAGCGCCCCGCGCTGACGGCGGCGAAGGTCCCGGGCGGCGGCGTGGCCCGGTCGTTGGAGTTGAATCCCCAGCACGCCACCGCGCCATCGAGGCGCACCCCGCAGTTGTGCCAGGCGCCGGCGTCGACGACAGTGAACGCCCCATCGGGCGGCGTGGATTGGCCGCTGTGGTTGGAGCCCCAGCATTCGATCGCACCGTCGGTCCGCAGTCCGCACGTGTGCCAACGCCCACCGCTGACGGCAGCGAATGCCCCGGGCGGCGGCCTGCCTTGGCCACGGTCATAAGCCCCCCAGCACGTGACGGCGCCGTCGGGCCGCACCCCGCATGTCTGGAACACCCCGGCGCCGACGGCGGCGAACGCCCCATCAGGCGGCCTGATCAGGTCTGCAAATTCAGCGCCCCAGCACTCGACCGCACCGCCTGGCCGCACCCCGCAGGTGCGGAAATCACTGGCGCTGACGGCCGCAAACGCCCCACCAGGCGGGTTGGCTTGGCCATAGCGGCCGGCGCCCCAACAATCAACCGCGCCGTCGGGCCGCACCCCGCAGGAGTGCGAGGCCCCAGCGCTCACGGACGCGAATGTCCCGGCCGGCGGGGTCGTCCGGCCGGCACGGTCGGATCCCCAACAGGCCACGGTTCCATCGGTCCGCGCTCCGCACGTGTGGTACCTCCCGGCGCTGACCGCGGCGAAGGCTCCGCCAGGCGGTGCTGATTGGCGAGCGTCGTTGTCGCCCCAGCATTCGACGGTTCCGTTGGGCCGCACCCCGCAGTTGTGCCAGGCACCCGTACTGATGGCGACGAATGCCCCACCAGGCGGCGCGGACTGGCCAAAGTCGTTGTCGCCCCAGCACTCGACCATCCCGTCGGGCCGCAGCCCGCAGCTGTGCAAGTCGCCGGCGCCGATGGCGACGAACGCCCCGGGCGGCGGCGACGCCCGGCGATCGCGGTTAGACCCCCAACAGGCCACGGTGCCGTCGGCTCGAATTCCGCAGGTGTGTAACGACCCGGCGCTTAGGGTGATGAACGCCCCAGCCGGCGGCGTGGACTGGCCGGCGCCGTCGAAGCCCCAACAGGCCACCACGCCGTTGGGGCGCACCCCGCAGGTGTGCAACTCGCCGGTGCTGACGACGGCAAACGCTCCGGACGACGGCGGTGGCGCGGATACCAGCGCCTTTGCCGTGTCCGGAATGATCACGTTGCTCAACTTCTTCACCTTGTCCGGCACGTTCTGCAGGTTCACCCGGCCCACCGCCGTCCCCGGCGCCGGCACGTTCCAGATCACGAACACCGTCCGCTGCGCCCGTAGCATCTGCAAGCCCTGCGGAATGCCATTCACCTCCCGCTCTTCGTAACGGATCGGCAGGCCGTAGAGATTCAGCCAGTCCGGCTCGCTCAGAAACCGCTCTTTGATCGCCGCGTTCTGGTCCAGTAGCGCCAGGTGGTTGCGGATGATCGTGCCGAAAGTGGCCCCCCGATCCGCTTCCAAAACCTGATGCGGCGGGACGTTGGGGAGCTGCACTTCGGGAAAGCGATTCGCGAGCACGTCGAGGGTGTTGTAGTAGTTCATCCGCTGCTTGCCCGGGTCCCACTGCAAAATGACCTTCTGGAACGCCTGGAGAGTGAACGGCCCATCGACCCACCGCTGGCTGATGGGATAGCCGATGGCCTGGAGGTCGCGCTCTTGGACGAAATCCCACAAGGGCACGCCATCGGCATTGGTCACGGCATAGCCGTCATTGGGGTCGCGGGTGTCTCCGCCGGTAACGGTGAAAAGGCAGCCGTCGTCGACGAGGGCGCCCACGCAATCCAAGGCCCCGACGGGAGGCGCGGTCGTCAGAGCGCCCGCGACCACAATCACCACCGCCGCCAGTGCCGCGCGAACCGGGCGCCACCACTCGCGTCGCCTGCGCGTCAGCATCACATCAATCCCCCGTGCCGCCGACCACCCGGACTAGTCCCTGGTCTTGTAGATCGATTGGGACATCGACGAGAGCTAGCCGCTCGGCGTCCCCACCAGGGATTCGGTCGTCGCGGGCGCGTCCACCACGCCTTCCAGCGCGCCTTTCGCCTCCATCTGGTCCCAATGGCGGCGGAACGTGGCGTTCCACTCCGCCGTGCCCGGATGGAGCAGCATCTCCTCGAAGGTCGCCGGCGAGATCACGATGCCGTCGCAGCCGGCGCGAATCGCCGTGTCGGCGGCGATGGTCGTGCGCACGATGCCCGCCGCCAGGTAGGGAGAGGTTTCGCCGCTGCGCCCAATCACGCGGACGATGTCGCCGATGATCTTTCCGGCATCCGCCCCGGCGTCGATCTGCGGTCCCGTGAACGGCGCGATGTATGCCGCCCCGGCCGACGCGGCGGCCACGGCCTGGCTGACGGAAAACGTCGTCGTCACCATGCTCAGGTGGCCCTCGGCCCTCAGGTGCACCACCGCGCGCAGCCCCCGCATGGTGCAAGGAATCTTCAGCACCACCCGCGGCGACATCGCGGTGAACACCCGCGACACGCGCTCGATCTCCTCCGTGGTGTCGCCATCGACCTCCACCACGAGCGGGCCGTCGTGCGGCAAGTTCAGATACCGCTCGATCACCCGGATCATCGGACCGTAGGAGTCCGTGAGCTGATCCAGCACAATGGTGTTCGTGACCAGCCCCACGACCCCAAGCTCGAGATAATCTCGAATCTCGGCCGGGTCGCCCCACAGCCAGATTCCCACCGGGTCCTTGTGACCCCGTGGAAACCGCGGCATCGTGTGAGACTTGTCCATGGCCCTATCCTACGCGCGCATTCCACAGATGAAAACCACGCTCCGCGCTGATTGCGGCGCGCCATGACGCTCGCTGGCCGCCGGAGCCTTTCGCTCGATCGACGCGCCCTGTCGCTGTCCGGCGCTCCGTGGCCGCGCACGCTGGTCGTTGCCGGAGCCGCCGCGGTACTGGCGTACGGCGCCACACGGATCTTCGTCATCCAGCCCGCGGCCGGCGCCGTGGTGCTGGCAATGCTCGCCATGGCGGCCGCACAGGTCGGCACGCGACCCGGACCTGCGCTGGCGGTGGGCGTGATTGCCGCCGTCTGGAACGACGTCGTCAACCTGCCGCATGCGCTGGCGGGATTCCTGGGCCCCGCCCTCGTCATTGAGTTGTGGACGGCCTTTCTGCGGGCTCGTCCACGCCTGCCGCTGCGACCCCGGGTCGTCGTCGACCTATGCCTCATGTCGCTCGCGCTCGGCAGTCCCGTCGCCATTGGCTTCGCCGCGGGCCCCGGCTACGTCGATCTCGACGCCGTCCCCGAGTTTCGTCGCTACATCGTCGACTTGACCGCCATAGGGCTCGCGTACCTGGGCCTGCTGGCCGCGGCCGCGTTCATGCTCGGACGCGGGGCGCGATGGCTGCGTGCCCGGCGGCAGCGTCGGCGCGCGTACACCGAAGACCTGGCCAAGCAGAGCGCCGAACGTTCGCAGCAAGCCGTGCGGGCCACGACAAGCCTGATTCCCCGCGCGCCGGCGAGCGTCGCGATACCCTTCGTTCGCCAGCAACCGAGGCACACGCTCGTGGATCGACCTCCCCGCACCATCGACGAGATCGACACGCCCGCCGCCATCATCGACCTGGACCTCGTCAAGCAGAACATCAAGACCCTCGAGGACTTCGTGCGCTTCCGTCCGGTGCACACGCGTCCCCACGCCAAGACGCACAAGAACCCGGCCATTGGCCGCCTGCAAGTCGAGGCGGGGGCCGTGGGCCTAACCTGCGCCAAGGTCGGTGAGGCCGAGGCCATGGTCGATGGCGGCATCGAGGACGTGCTCATCGCCAACCAGGTCGTCGGCCCGATCAAGATCGAGCGCATGTGCCGGCTGGCGCATCGTGCCCGCGTCTCGGTGGAAGTGGACGACCCCGCCAACGTCGACGAGATTTCGGCGGCGGCGCAGCGCCACGGCGTGACCATCGGCGTCGTCGTGGAGATCGACGTCGGCGGACCGCGCGCCGGCGTGCCGCCCCATGAGCCGGCGCTGGCCCTCGCGCGCCGCATCATGGACCGGCCCGGGCTGGAGTTCACCGGCCTCATGGCCTACGAGGGCCACACCGTGGGCATCGAGGACTGGGACGAGCGCAACGCGGCCGCCCGCGCCGCCCTGGCGCCGGTCATCGAGACGCGCGAGTTGTGCGAGTCCGAGGGAATCCCCGTCCGCGAGGTCACCGGCGGCGCCACCAACACCTTCGACATCACCGGCACTATCAACGGCTGGACCGAGCTCCAGGCCGGCACCTACGTCACCATGGACGCCTGGTTCCGCCCCCACGCCGGCCACGCCTTCACCCAGGCCTTCTGGATCCTCACCAGCGTCACCAGCCGCGCCAAGCCGGGCTACGTGCACCTCGACGGCGGACGCAAGTCAATTGCCTTCGAGCCTAGCGGATTCCCGGTGATCGACGATCCGGAAGGTCTGGAAATCGAGGTCGTGGCCGAAGAGCATCTGCACGTCAAGATGCTCGACGGCGCTCCCGACCTGCGGCCCGGCGATCAGGTGCGCGTCACGCCCTGGCACGGCTGCGGCACCTTCAACCTGCACGACACCCTGTACGTGCTGCAGGACGACGAGGTCGTGGACATCTGGCCCATCAGCGGACGCGGACGCTTCACCTAGAAACCCTCGATTCCGGCCCCTTCCCCCGGAAAGAGACCGTTGCAAAGTCCCTCCGTCATTCCCGCGAAGGCGGGAATCCACCTGTCACTGAACCTGGGGCTGGTGGGATTCCTACGACCACCGTTCGTCCGACCGGATTCTGCACAAGTCTCTCGGTAGGGGGATGGCTCAGGTGGCCTACGGCCCGGCTTCAGCTGACCAGCGATCCTGCTGAACTGCGGCGAGCGCCGCCGACACGGGGTCGCTCAGCACCGTCCTCGAGCTACGCCCCCGGCGTCCGAATATCCGCCGCGCGCCACATGTACCACGCACCCACGCTGCGAAACGGGGTCCAGCGCGCACCGATCACCGTCGCCTCGGCTGGGGATGGCGTCTCGGCCAGGGCATAGGCGACCTGCATCCCGCGTCGCACCCCAAGATCCCCCACCGGCAGCACGTCCAGTCGCCCCAGTTGAAACATCAGAAACATCTGCGCCGTCCACACGCCGACGCCGTGCACCACCGTGAGCCGCTCGATCACCTCTGCGTCGTCGCTCGCCGGCAGCGCGCCCAAATTCAGCGATCCGTCCTGAAGATGCTGCGCCAAATCACGCAGGTAGCCGGCCTTCTGCCGGGACACGCCCGCAGCGCGAAACTGCTCGTCCGTCGTCCCCAGCAACTCTTCCGGAGTCGGATATCGCCCGTCCGACCCGAAGTGCGCCAGCAGCCGGCCCAAGATGGCGCTGGCCGCCGCCCCGGCCAGCTGCTGGAACATGATGCTGCGAATCAGCGCCTCGTACGGATCGCCGGGAGCACGCGGCGGAAACGGTCCGCACTCGTCGATAAGCCGACCGATCACGGCGTCCACCCGGCGCAAATGTCGCATCGCCTCGCGGGCGACGCTCTCAGTCGACTCGGTGATGGTCGGCGCTCTCTACCGGCCAGGCCACGGCCTGCCGGCGCAAGCCGACGGCAGGCAAACACACGGCCCGCGCTCGACGCCGTCCGCCCGGGCTATACCGGCGACTCCTGCGGCGCGATCTGCAGATACCGGGCCTGGACCCAGGTCCCGTCGTCCAACTCGCGCCAGACGATGCCGTCGACAACCTCGATCACGCCGGTCAGCGTCACCTCGGAGTCGCCGTAGGCCACGTACTGCACCGTGCTCGTCTCAGGGTCCGGCACGTCGCGCACGTTCAGGCCGTCGGCCGGAATCACCACGGCCACGCCGGCGTGCTCCACGTCGGCGAATGCGCCGCGACCCAGCCATTGCTCGGAAACCCAGTTCCCGTCGGCCGTTTCCCGCCACGCGCCGTCGGCCAGGATCACCACCACGCCCGTAACCTCGATTTCGTCGTTCTCGCGAACCACGTATTCGACCTCGCTGCCCTCCACGCCCGGCTGGTTGCGCACGTTCAGCACGTCCGCGATCACCAGGGCCAGCACCGGCACCACCACGGGCGTGGGCTCGGGCTCCGGCGTCGCGGCAGGCGTCGGCGCGGGCGTCGGCGTCGGAGCGGGTTGAGGCGTCGGTGTTGGAACTGGGGTCGGAATCGGTGTCGGCGTGGCAATTGGCACGGGAGTATCGGTCGGAATCGGCTCCGGCGTCGGCGGCGGCGTGGCCGCGGCGGTCGTTGCCTCTGGCGTGGGAGAAGTCTCCCCCCCAATCACCACCACGGTCACGGTTGGGTCCGGCTCGCTGCCGGAATCCGTTCCAGGCGCATCGCACGCGGCGAGGACCAGTACGCCGACAACGGCGACGGCCAAGATCATCGTCCATCGCAGGCGAGGAATTGACATCACGACGCGTGCCTCCTGGGGAATCCTTGAAGTCTAGCGCGCGGAACACTGGTAACTGTAGCGCGTTTAACAATGGTAACCGCGACTTCACTTCGGCAATTGCCCGCCGCCATTCGCCGGCAGGACGCCCAGCGCCTCGGCGCCGGGATCGTCAACCCGTGCCGACAGCCCAACGACGCGCTCAGAACCACTCGCCGGCGCGGCGCGCGCGCGTCACCAGGGCTCGCACACGATCGGCGTCGGTCATCAGCGGCTCGTAGAACTCGACGAACTGCGCCACGCAGTCGTCCACGCTCGTCTCCGACGTGTCGATCTCCATCTTGTTGCGAATCAGCGACGCGGCGTGCTGCTTCTCGAACTGCTCCAGCACGTACTCGACGTCGGCCTCCTTGATCGTTTGAATTCGATGGGGCGCTTCGCGCATGCGTTGCCGGATGACCTCGGGCGTGGCCCTGACGAGAATCTCAATCACGTCCGGCGCCAGGTCGAGGATTCGCTGCTCCGTGTGGCGCGCGAACTCCGTGCGCTCCGCATATTGGCCCGGACCGCCGTAGCCGTAGTACAGCGGCGCGTACACCGCATCCTCCAGGTGCATGCCCACCATCACGTGGTCGGGGTAGGCATAGAACCCTGGTTGCAAGTGGTATTCGATCTGATACCGCTGGAACATCTCGAGCAGCCGCGGCTTCAACGCCGAAAACTGCGCTTCTTCCTCGGCCGTCAGGTTCTTCTCCGGTGGGCCCTTGAAATGGTCATGACTCCCCGGCTTGCCGCCGAGCGTCTCTTCCGCCCATTTGCCGATACCCTCGGCCAGCGTCGTCGTTCCGCTGTACTCACAACCGGCAATGATGAGCCGCATGGGTCTTCTCCCGCTGCCTGCCTGGATCCCAGGCCATTGGACCACATTTGGGCGCCGCAATCGGACCTCATGGCCAGCCCGTCGAGGCGGGGCATTGATCCGGCAGCAAACCACCCCTAAAATTGGGCGAAATTGGATTCTTCCGCTGCGGCGAACGTCCCGCGGCGGCCTTCTACCAACCCATGACGTCCGGCGCCATGCGCCCGAGAGGAAACCATGCCTAAGCAGATCGTGCTCGCCGAAGAAGCCCGCCAGGAACTGTCCGACGGCGTGGAGGTCATTGCCCGCGCGGTGCGCTCGACCTTGGGACCCAAGGGGCGCAACGTGGCGCTGGGCAAGAAATACAGCGCCCCCACCATCACCCATGACGGCGTGAGCGTGGCCGAGGAGATCGATCTCGACGACGAGTTCAAGGACGTGGGCGCGCAGCTCATCAAGGAGGCGGCCAGCCGCACCGGCGAATCCGCCGGCGACGGCACCACCACGGCCACCGTGCTGGCGCAGGCCGTGCTCACCGAGGCGCTGCGCAGCATGGCCGCCGGCGCCAACGCCATGATGCTGCGCCGCGGCATCGACAAGGCCACGCAAGAAGTGCAGTACGCGCTCCGACGCCAGGCGACGCCGATCCGGCACCGTGACGAGATCGCCAACATCGCCGCCATCGCGTCCGGGGACGACGAGATCGGCGAGCTCATCGCCCAGGCCATGGACACCGTCGGGCGGGAGGGCGCTATCACGGTCGACGAGTCCAGGGGTCTCGAAACCGAGATCGACCACACCGAGGGCATGACGTTTGACAAGGGCTATGCCTCGCCCGAGTTCGTCACCGACCGCGACAACATGCAGACCATCATCGAAGACCCATACATCCTCGTCACCAACTCCAAGCCCACCCACATCCACGACCTCGTCCCCTTGCTGGACCAGTTGAATCAAGCGGGCAAGAAGGAGTTTGTGGTCATCAGCGACGAGCTGGCGGGTGACCCGCTGGCCGTGCTGCTAGTGAACAACCAGCGCGGGAATCTCAACTCGCTGGGCGTCAAGGCCCCGGGGTACGGCGATCGCCGCAAGTACATGATGGAAGACATCGCCATCCTCGTCGGCGGCACATGCTTCGGTCCGGATACGGGACGCAAGCTCGAAGACGCCACCATCGACGACTTGGGACAGGCGCGACGCGTGATCTGCCGCAAGGAAGAGACGACCATCGAGGGTGGCAAGGGCCGTCCGGCCGCCATCCAGGCACGCCTCCAGCAGCTCAAGGTGGAGATCGAAGAAGCGAAATCCGAGTACGACCGGGACCAAATCGAGGAGCGTCGCGCACGGCTCTCCGGCGGCGTGGCTGTCATCAACGTCGGCGCCGCCACCGAAGTCGAGCTTAAGGAAAAGAAGGCCCGCGTCGAGGACGCCCTCGCAGCCACGCGAGCGGCGATCGAGCGGGGCGTCGTCCCCGGCGGCGGCGTGGCCCTGCTCAATGCCGCCGGCGCGCTGGACGCCGTCGAAGAAGCGACCTCCGGCGATGAACAAGCCGGCGTGCGGGCGCTGCGCCTCGCGCTGGCCCAGCCCGTGCGGCAACTCGCCCACAATTCCGGCCTCCACGGCGGCGTGGTCATCAACAACATTCGCCGCGGGCAGGAGGAGCAGCAGAACCCGAACTACGGGCTCAACGTGCTCACCGGCGAATACGGCGATCTCGTCGCCGACGGCGTGATCGACCCGGCCAGGGTCACCGAGTCGGCCCTCAAGAACGGGGTCTCCATCGCCAACCTCATCCTCACCACCGAAGTCGTGGTCGCCGAGACCGGCTTCGTTCCCCAGGAACCGCCACCCGGCGCCGACGCGGGCATGGGCGGCATGGGAGGCATGGGTGGCATGGGCGGTATGGGTGGCATGGGCGGTATGGGCGGCATGGGAGGTATGGGCGGCATGGGCGGTATGGGCGGCTTCTAGAAGACTCCGGCCGAGCCCCTTTCTCCTGGAAGGGGGAAGGTTGGGATGGGGGTCCCGTCAGACTTCACCCCCCTGGAATGAACCCCTCGCGTAACCGTCAATCCGTGTAGGGCAGCCCTTGCGGCTGCCCGCGATCTTCGGTGGCCCCCGCTGCGTGCGGCGTGGGAGCGGCCGCGACTGAAGAATCCCAGGCGGCCCACCGCCTGGGCCACCGGGCCAATCCCGTCGTTCCCGCGAAGAGCCCGTCCTGTACTCGATACGGGGCGGGAGTCCAGCCCGGTCAAACCTGCAAGCGCTGAAGATTCACGGTAGGGGCGGGTTTCAAACCCGCCCGTCCGGAGCCGATCCAACGTCTCGCTGGCTGACCGTGTACCGCAGCCGACACGTCAGTTGCCGCCGTGAGGCCCACCCGCACACGCCCCCTGACGGGCGTCGCCGCCTAGCCGACCGCTGCGGCCTCCACGGGCACGCCGGCGTCCGCGCCCTCGAGCCCGGCGACGAACTTCTCCGCCTCCATGGCCGCCATGCAGCCCTCGCCGGCCCCGGTGATGGCCTGACGGAAGTAGTGATCCTGCGCCTCGCCGGCCACGAAAATGCCCTCGACGCTCGTGTGCATGCGCCGGTCGGACACCACGTAGCCGTCGTCCGTCATTTCCAGCTTGCCCTCGAACATCGCCGTGTTGGGAAAGTGCCCGATGAACACGAACATGCCCTCGACGGCGAGATCGCTCATTTCGCCAGAGTTGACGTCGCGCAGTCGCAGGTGCGTGACGCCACGCTCGTCGCCTTCGACCGACGCGACCACGCGATTCCACAGAAACTCGATCTTCGGGTCCTCTTCCGCGCGCATCCGCAGATAGGTCCCGGCCCGCAGCTGGTCCCGGCGGTGGACGACCGTGACCTTGGAAGCGAATCGCGTGAGGAACAGCGCCTCTTGCAGCGCGCTGTCGCCGCCGCCGATGACCGCCAGCGGCACGTCCTTGAAGAACGCGCCGTCGCAGGTGGCGCAAAACGACACGCCGCGTCCCCAATACTCCTGCTCGCCCGGCACTTCGAGCTGCCGCGCTGTCGCGCCGGTGGCCACCACCACCGCACGCGCCGTCAGCTCGCCGGAAATCAGTTTCAGCGTGAATGGTGGACCGTTGACGTCAATCTCGGTGACCGTGTCCACCAGCATCTCGGCGCCGAACTTCTCAGCCTGCTCCCGCATCCGCATCGTGAGATCGGGTCCCTCGATTTCGGAGAACCCCGGGTAGTTCTCGACGTCGTTGGTCGTGGCGATCTGCCCGCCGAACATCTCGCCGGTGATCACCACCGTGGAGAGATTCGCGCGCGCGCTATAGATAGCGGCCGTGAGGCCGGCCGGTCCTGAGCCTAAGATCGCGATGTCGTACATCTACCACCCACCACGCACAGCCCGTGCGATTCTTGCTGCAATTCCACGCACTCAATAGTCGCATGCCTGCCACCCCGGTTCGAAGAACCGAGCGCCAAACCGTCGTGGTTCTTGCACAAGCCCTACGCGGCGCCCCGCGCCATGCGTTGGTCCCAAGGCTACGCCGCGACATCGGACGGCAAGGCTGAGACACGGCATCGGCCGCGCGCCGAAGCGCCTCTCGCGACGCTCCCTGCTGCGGGGCGCAAGCTCGGCGGTGGCCGCCCGAGTGCTGGCCGCCACCGGTGCGGTATTCGCCGGCCAGGACCTCCATCAGCCGTCCCTCGCGGCAGCGGCGGAGGCCGACTCCACAACGGTCCGCCTGATGGTGCTCGGTCGCAATGAGTCGCCGTGGCCGGAGCGTGTGGCAGCCGTCGCCGCGCGGCGGCCCGATATCGATCTCCAGGTCTCGCACGCCACCCCGTCACCGGCAGCCCTTGCCGAACTCATCGCCGGGGCCCGTCGCGGTGGTGCGTTCGATCTGGTCGCCGGCGTCCCCGGCACGCAGCTGGCGCGACTCGCCCGCGAGGGCCTGGTGCTCGCGCTCAACGCCTGGCTCGGCGGCCTCGACCTGCTGCCGGCCTTGGAGCGGCTCGGACAGCACCACCAGGCCCGCATCGGACTGCCGCTCAGCGGGTACCCCGTCTACGGATTCGTCAATCCGCAAGCCCTGGAGCGCGCCGGCGTCACGGAACCCGGCGCCACCTACCAGGAGTGGTTGGACGCGGCGCGCCGCCTCACCGATCGCGAGCGCTTCACCCACGGCTGGGGCGTCGTCGCCGACGTGCCGGAGATCGAGACCATGGCGACGTCGTCCGGCGGCCGGTTCTGGACCGGCGCCCACGTCGCCCCCAGCGCCGGATGGCAGTGGTACGCCGACCTCATCCATCGCGAAGCCGTCTCCCCGCCGCCGTATGCCTGGGACGGGCTGCTGAACGCGCACAACGCCCTGGCCGAGGGCAGGATCGCCATGATGCTTCGCTCCGCCTGGGTGCTCGACGAGCTTCCATCGGGCGGCGCGTGGCAGCTGGCGCCGCTGCCGGCGTGGGACGACAGGCGTCGCGCCGTGCCGGTAGCTGCCGACTACGTGGCCGTTGCAACGGACGCCCGAGATATCGAAGCCGCCGTCGATGTTGCGGCGCTGCTGGTCACCGAAGCCTGGCCGGCCCCAGGCGCACGCGGCCTGCCCGCCTGGAGGCCCGCACTCGAAACGTTTGCGGAAACGAAGGGTCTTTCGCTCGGGACCCTCACCGAAGCCGCCGCCCACTGGCGCCGCCCCTCGCTCGAAACACCGGGCGCGGCGATCGCCCAGGAGCGCCTGCTTCCGGCCATCGACGACGTCATGTCGTCGGGCCAGCCCGTCGACGCCCGCATGGCCGCCCTGGCCGAAGAGTTGCAAGCCGGACGCGATCCGGTCCCCTCTCCCCCCGGGAGAGGGTTAGGGTGAGTGTGAGGGTGAGGGTCCGTCCGGTCCCCTCTCCCTCGGGGAGAGGGTTAGGGTGAGGGTCCGGCTGAGCCACGCATCCGCAGGGTGCATGGCGAACGTGACCATCAAGCCCCCCATCGGCGTATCGACGCTCCGCCATTGCCCTCGCCACGGCAGGTACCATCGGGCCGCGGGTCCTCCGGTGGGCCCCGTCACCGACTGAGGCTGCGGCGTGTACGCCATCGAGATTCCGTGGGACCCGGACCTGTTCGCCATCGGCGACTTCCGCTTCACGTGGCACTCCCTGTGGGCGGTCATCGGCATCATCGTGGGCGTCTTCGTCGCGCGGCGCTTGGCGCGCCGGTCGACCATCACCACCGACGAGGTGACCACGCTCGCCCTGTGGGGCGTGGGCGCCAGCATCGTCGTGGCGCGACTGCTCTACGTCATTGACAACTGGGAGCTCGAGTTCGCCCACGACTTCGCCAGCATCTTCAAGCTCAACCAGGGCGGCATCACCGTCTGGGGCGCCATCATCGGCGGCACCATTGGCGTGGGCGGGGCCGCCTGGTGGATGCGCCTCCCCGTGCGCACCGCGCTGGACATCGGCGCGCCGGGCACCATCTTCGGCATGGGCATCGGACGCATCGGGGATCTCATCAACGGCGAGCACCATGCCCTCGCGTCCAACCTTCCCTGGGCGGTGTCCTACACCCACCCCAACACGCTCGGGCAGGGTCCCGTCCGACCTGAGATCGAGGGCTTTCCGGTCCACCCGGCCACGACCTACGAGATGCTCGGTGACTTCGTCATCTTCGCCGCCGCCTTGTGGATCGTGTTCCGTTACATGGGCAACCTCTACACCTACTGGTTCGTCGTCGCGGGCTACAGCGCGCTGCGGTTGGGCCTGCAATTCTTGCGTCTCGACCAGAACATGTTGTTCGCCGGGCTGCAGCAGTCGCAGGTCATCGGCATCATCGGTCTCGTCGTCGCCGCGGGCTGGGCCGCCCGTCACCTGTGGCAGCGCCGTTTCGCCACTGGAGCGCCTGAGAATTCCGCTCCACGCCCGCCGCGACCACGCTGACTGTGTCCACCGAAACCGCCGCCGACACCATCGGCGTGACCTATCCCTTCGCGGCCATCGTCGGCCAGGACCGGATGAAGCTGGCATTGCTGGCCAACGCCGTGAACCCCGCCATCGGCGGCGTCCTCATTCGCGGCGAGCGGGGCACCGCCAAGTCCACGGCGGTGCGCGGCCTGGCCGTGATTCTCCCGGCCATCACCGTCGCCACCTGCCGCTACCGCTGTGACCCGGACTCCGGCAACCTCTGCCATGAGTGCCGCGACAAGCGCGGCGCTTCCGTCTCGATCGAGATTGAGTCCCAGCGAGTTCGTGTCGTCGACCTCCCCGTATCCGCCACCGAGGACCGCGTCGTCGGCACCATCGACCTCGAGACCGTGCTGCGGGACGGCCGGCGCTCGTTCGAACCGGGACTGCTCGCGGATGCGCATCGCGGCATCCTCTACGTCGACGAGGTCAACCTCCTCGACGATCACCTCGTCGACACGCTGCTCGACAGCGCGGCGTCCGGCGTCAACCGCGTCGAGCGCGAGGGCGTGGCCCACCACCACCCGGCGGAGTTCATCCTCGTCGGCACCATGAATCCCGAGGAAGGCGACCTGCGCCCGCAGCTCCTCGACCGCTTCGGACTCGCCGCCGAGATCAAGGGCGATCGGGATCCGACGTCTCGCGCCGAGATCGTGCGGCGCCGGCTCGCCTTCGAGACCGACACGGCGGCATTCCTGGAGCAATGGCAGTCGCCGACGAACGACCTCATGGCGCTGATCGAGCGAGCGCGCGGTCTGCTGCCGACGGTGGAAATCAGCGACCACCTGCTGGGGCTCATCACACACATCGCCAATGCCATGGGGGTGGACGGTCACCGCGCCGACATCGTCATGTACAAGACGGCCCAGACCATCGCGGCGCTCGACGGGCGAACCGAGGTCACGCTGGAAGACGTGCGACGCGCCGCGGAGCTGGCGCTGCCCCACCGCCGCCGTCGCGATCCATTCACGCCGCCGGGACTCGACCCCGACGAGCTCGACCGCGCGATCCAGGCCTTCGAGGCGCGGCCCGCTCCGGCACAGGCCACCGACTCCGCCGCCGACGCCACCGACGGAGCCGCCGGCGCCAGCGACTCGACCATGTCCTCCGGTCCCGCGGAGAACGGCCCGCCCGGCGACGCCACCGAGGCCGACCAGCGGCTCGCCAGCGACGAGGCGACGACAGCCCCGCCGGTCAACGCGCCGGAGCGCATCCCGTTCCAAAAGCCGCGCACGGGACGACGGACCAGCGCCGAGGTCAAGGGTCGCCGCGGCCACTCCGTGCGCAGCCGGCCCATGGACCCGGACGATCCGCCCGACATTGCGGTGATCGACACCGTCCGCGCCGCCGCCGCCCGCCGGACCCAGCCGGGCACGCCCCAGATCGACGCCCAGGACCTGCGCGTGCACCGGCGCATGCGCAAGGTCGGCAATCTCATGCTCTTCGTCGTCGACGGTTCGGGAAGCATGGCGGCCCAGAGGCGCATGCAGCTCACCAAGTCCGCCGTGCTCTCGCTGCTCGCGGACGCCTATAAGCGGCGCGACCGCGTCGGCGTCATCACCTTTCGCAAGACCGAGGCCTACGAGACCGTGCCCCCGACCTCCAGCCTCGACGTGGCCCACGCCCGCATGCACGAGCTGCCCACCGGCGGCCGCACGCCGCTGGCCCACGGCCTAGAGCTGGCTCGGCTCGTGGTCGAGCGCGAACGCGCGCGTGACGCCCAGCTGCGCCCCATCCTGATCCTGCTGACCGACGGCGTCGCCAACGTCGGGCTGGCCGCGGGCTCCGATCCGATCACCGACGCCATGCAGTCCGCCGGCGCCATCGCGCGCGACCGCGTGCCCGCGCTCGTAGTCGACGCCGACCGCCGCCACAACCGCAGCGGCTCGCTGGTGGAGCTCGCCAAGCAGATGGCCGCGGCCCACGTGCGCCTGGACGCCCTGGCCGCGGGACAGCTGACCAGCCTCATTCGCCTCGCCGCGGCCTAAGCCGCCGCTCCGACGGGGACCCGCGCGTGGACTCGCCGTCGGGCCGTCTGCCACGCCGGATATCGGTGGTCGGCCTCTCCGGATCGGGCAAGACGACCGTCGCCCGGCGACTTGCCCGCCTCGTGGATGCGCCGCACGTCGAGCTGGACGCCCTGCACTGGGTCCATCCGGACTGGGCCGAGCCGTCCGGCGAGGAGTTTCGCGCGGCGGTCGGACGCGCCCTGGCCGGCGACGCCTGGGTCGTCGAGGGCAACTACCGGAGCGCTCGCGCGGTGTATTGGCCACGGGTCGAGATGCTGGTGTGGCTGGACCTGCCGCTGTGGGTAATCACCTGGCGCGTGCTGCGTCGCACGCTGCGGCGCGTAGGGTCCAGCGAGCGCCTGTGGGGGACCCAGCGCGAGACGTTTCGCAGAGGATTCCTGAGCTACGACAGCTTGTGGCTCTGGAATGTCCGCACCCACCGGCCGCGGCGACGCCTCTATCGCGACCTCGCCGCGGAGCTCGAACTTCGCGGTGGACAGGCGGTGCGGCTGCGCTCCCAGCGCACGGTGGACCAGTGGCTGGAGCGCCTGGCGAATCAGAAGCGGTCGGATCGCCAGGAGGGTCTGATGTAGGCCGTAGCCTTGACCCCAATCCGTTCGCCCTGAGCTTGTCGAAGGGGTGACCGAACGGATTGGGGTCGCGAATGACGGCAGCCCTTGCCACTTCAGAGGTCTGCTAACGCCAACTGCGCCGGAGCCGGCGGCGGTCCCAGCACCGGCAACGACTCCTCCATGGGCCCGACCGTCTCCCGGACCGCTTGCGCCCGCGCGTGCAACTCGTTGCTGACCGTCTGGTCGACGTAGCGCGTATCGTCGGGATACAGCCCGCCATAGAGCGGCTCCAGGTGGGGAAAGTACCGCCGCAGGTGGTGCATGAACCAGCGCTTGGGCTCCTGGTCCAGATGCAGCATCACCACGCCCACGCGCCGCGCGCCGTGATCCCTCGCCCGCCGCATCACCGCCTCGATCGCGGCGTTGGAATCCGTCAGGCCCGGCAGCACCGGGGCCATGTTCACCCCCACGTCCAGCTTCAGCCGCGCCAGCTCGGCGACCAGTCGAAATCGCTCGTCCGGCGGCGGCGTTCCCGGCTCGATGCGCCGGGAGAGATTCGCGTCGGCGATGGGAATGGAAACAGTGACGGAAAGCCCGGCGGCGCGCGCCAGGTCCTGCAAGAGATCGCCGTCTCGCCGCAGCAGCGTCGACTTGGTGATCAGGCCGATCGGCGAGCGCGCGGCCAGGAACTCGCGCAGGCAGGCGCGCGTGAGCTTCAGGCGCCCCTCGACCGGCTGATACGGATCGGTCGCCGCGCCCACCGCCACCGTCTCGCGTTTCCACCGCGGCGACTGAAGCTGCGCCCGCAGCCGCTCGGCGACGTTGACTTTGGCGAACACAATGCGCTCGAAGTCCCGCCCACCGTCAAGGTCGAAGTAGGTGTGCGTCTGCCGCGCGTAGCAATACCAGCAGGCGTGGCTGCAGCCGCGGTAGGGATTCAGACTCCACTTGAAGGGCATCCCACGCACGCGATTCAGCGCGGACCGGCACTCAATGGGTCGAACGTCCACCCGCACGGCACGGCTGCCCTTCGCTGCCCTGCCGCCCGACAACTATACCAAACAAAAGGCGAACGCCATAAGCCGAAACGGCCCGAGAAAGCAGGTCAGTTTTGTCCGTCATTCCGGCGAAGGCCGGAATCCAGTCCGGTTCCGCTTGTGCGGCCGGCGATTGCCGGACCTGGACCCCGGCTTGCGCCGGGGTGACGGAGTGCTATTCGACCGCTTCGACAGGGGACGAGCAGATAACCCGCGCAATTGCGCTCAAGAGCCGACCCAGGCGGGTCTCAAACCGTCCGCCACCGCCCGAATTGTGTCTCTGAATCACCTTGGGGCAGGGGTTTTTTGGCATGTTCGGCGTTTAATTTCGACTCCGAATTAGAAGCCCCGCATCCTGAGAGATTCGACGTAGGGGGCAACCCTCGTAGTCGCCCGGTCGCGCCCCCCTGCCGCTACGCCGCCCTTACAACCGCCGCCAGCGGAACCCGTCCGACGCCAGCAGATCGTCGGCCGCATCGGGGCCCCAGGTTCCGGCCTGGTAGGAGTGCAGCGGATGTCCTTCGTCGAAGCGCCACGCGGAGAGCACCGGCATCACCGCCGCCCAGGCCGCCTCGGCCTCGTCTCCCCGGATGAACAGCGTCTGGTCGCCCAGCATCACGTCCAGCAGCAACCGCTCGTAGGCGTCCGGCGATTCCTCGGCGAACCCCTGCCCGTAGCCGAAGTCCATCCGCACCGGACGCACGCGCACGGACGGTCCCGGCTGCTTGGCCTCGAACGTGATCGAAATGCCCTCGTTGGGCTGAATGCGCATCACCAGCCGGTTGGGCGGCACGCCGTCCGAACTCGAGTCGCTGAAGAGCCGGTGCGGCACGCTGCGAAACTGGATCGCGATTTCGGTGGCGCGCTTGGTCAGCCGCTTGCCCGTGCGCATGTAGAACGGCACGCCCTGCCAGCGCCAGCTATCGATGAACCACCGCGCCGCGATATAGGTCTCGGTCAGCGAGTCGGCCGCCACACCGTCTTCGGTGCGATAGGCCGGCACGTCGGAGCCGTTCATGCGTCCGCCGCTGTAGGACGCCCGCACCACGTGCTTGCGCACGTCGGCCACGCTCATGCGCCGCAGCGCCCGCAGCACCTTCACCTTCTCGTCGCGAATCGCGTCGGCGCCAAAATCCACCGGCGGCTCCATGGCCACCACCGCCAGCAGCTGCATCATGTGGTTCTGCATGATGTCCCGCAGCGCCCCGGCCTCTTCGTAGTAGCGGCCGCGGCCCTCGACGCCCACTTCCTCCGCCACCGTGATCTGCACGTGCGACACGTAGCGCCGATTCCACACCGGCTCGAAGATGCTGTTCGCAAAGCGAAACACCAGCACGTTCTGCACCGTCTCCTTACCCAGGTAGTGGTCGATGCGGTAGATCTGGGACTCGTCAAAGACGCTGTTCGCGATGGCGTGCAGCGCGGCGGCGGACTCCAGATCGCGCCCAAACGGCTTCTCGATCACGATGCGGCAGGTGCCGGGGCACTCGGTCAGCCCGGATGCGCCCAGGCGCCTGATGACCTCGGGAAACAGGCTCGGCTGCGTGGCCAGGTAGAAGATGCGGTTGCCGCCGGTCCCGTGCGCCTCCTCCAGCGCCGGGAGCTCCTCCGTCAGTCGGTCGAATCCCTCGTCGTCGCTGGAGTCGCCCCTGAGGTAATGCACCCGCTGCGCGAAGTCGTCCCAGCTCTCGGGCTCCGGCGCCCCGCTGCGCGAGTACTTCGAGGCCGCCTCCAGCAGCTTCGCACGATAGGAGGCGTCGTCCATGGGGCGGCGCCCTTGCCCCACCACCGCGAATCGATCCGGCAATAGTCCGTCCTGCCGCAGGTTGTAGAGCGCCGGGATGAGCTTGCGTCCAGCCAGATCGCCCGATCCGCCGAAGATGATCAGCGCGTGGGGATCGCCGGGCTTCGGGGCGTCATGACTGCCGCGCGCCGCCTGGCCGTCGGCGGCAACGGCCGTAGCGGGCGTCGCCTCTTGCGCGGCGCTCACGACAGCGTCTCCACGACCGCGGCAAGCTCGTCGAGCGCCGCCGCCGGTTCGCTCGCCACCAGCCCGAGCACGCGGCGCTCCTTGTCGCGCAGCGACCGTAGGTCGCCCTCGGCCTGCGCGTCGATCAGCGTGGCAAATCCATAGCCCTCGCCGGGAATCGGCACGTCCGCGCCGTGATCGCCAATGATCTGCATGAAAACGCCCCTATTCGGTCCACCCTTGTGCAGCTGCCCGGTGGAGTGGAGAAACCGCGGACCAAAACCCAAGGTCGTGGCCAGCTTGGTGCGGTCGCGAATCGACGTCTGAATCCGTCGCAGCCGGGCCTCCTGCGCCGGCGTGCGGTCGAGATAGGCGTGGATCGATACATAGCCGCCCGGCGCCGTGTCGCCCAGGAATGCTCTCACCGCCTCGGCAGCGGTCATGCCCGACTCACCGGAAACGCGCAGGGCCTCTCCGGTCTCCGTGGTGGCCTGGTCGGATAGGGGCGACGCGCCGTCCATCACGCCCTCCAGCACCCGCGCCGTGTTGGCCTTGCTCTCCTCGACGTTCGGCTGGTCGAACGGATTGATGCCAAGCACCCATCCGGCGACGGCCGTCGCCAGCTCCCAGCGCCAGAATTCGGCGCCAAGGTCGTGCACGTCGCCCATCGTGAACCGGACCACCGGATGGCCGGCGTCCGCCAGCGCATCCAGGCCGTCCAGCGCCTCGTCGCCGACGGAGATGCCCACGAACACCCGGTCGTCGCCATAGACCGACGAGTCGCCGAGCGCCTCGCCGTCCACCGGCACGATGCCGAGCCCATGCTTGCCGGTGCTCTCGGCAACCAACTGCTCGATCCACGCTCCGATTGGCGCCGTCGTCGGCGAGAGCGCCAGCGTCAGTTTGTCCCGCCCGCGCCGCGCCAGCGCCCCCAGCGCCAGTCCGAGCCAAACCGCCGAGTTTTGCGAGATATCAGTCTCCCGCAGCGCCGCGTGCCCAAACTCGACGGCTCCGCGCAGCACCGCTGCGATATCCAGGCCGACCAGCGCCGCAGGCACGAGCCCGAAGTACGACAACGCCGAATAGCGTCCGCCGATCCGAGGGTCATTCAGAAACGCGCGGGCGAACCCGTCGTCCAACGCGCGCTGGGCGAGCGAGGTGCCGGGGTCCGTGATCACGATGAAGTGCGACCCCGCGTCGGGAAGCCCGCACTCCTCATACCGCGCCCGAAACGTCGCGTAGAGCGTGGCCGTCTCCAGGGTGCCGCCGGACTTGCTCGCCACGATGAAGAGCGTGCGTGCCAGATCGATGGCGCAACTCACCCGCCGCACGGTCGCCGGGTCGGTGGAATCGAGCACCGTCAGGCGCGGCCGCCCGGCGGCCGCCGGCAGCATCGCCGCCATCACCTCCGGCGCCAGGCTGCTCCCGCCCATGCCCAGCAACACCACGTCGTCGATGTCGGCTGATACCTGCGACGCCCACTCCGAAATGGCGTCGGCCTCCGGCTCCAGCCGCTCCGCAATGCGAATCCAGCCCAGCAGGTTGCCGATCTCGGCTCGCTGGCCGGCCTCATCCGACCAGAGCGACGCGTCCTCGTCCGACAGCCGTGGCACCAGCCGTTCCACGCCCGCCCGGGCCTCGGCATCGGAGATGTTGAGGGTCGTGGCGCGCATCGCCAGCCGCGGCGTGGAGGACATGCCTAGGGAACCTCGGAACAGATAGAGTCCTGCGGCATACATAGACCCCAATCCGTTCGCCCTGAGCCTGTCGAAGGGGTTATCGAACGGATTGGGGTCATGCCCACAGCCTTGTTCTGACCGTTCTCAGGCGCCCAGCGAGGCTGCCTTCGCGTCCAGATCGGCCAAGAGCTCGTCGTATGAGTCCACGAACTTCTGGACGCCCTCGTCCTCAAGTTGGTCCATCACCGCGTCCAGGTCGATGCCCAGCCGCTGCAGCCGTTCGAGCACCTCGTCCCAGAAGTCCATATCGGCGCGAACGGTCTCCTGCACCTCGCCCGTATCGCGAAACGCCGTCATGGTGTTCTCGGGCATCGTGTTGACGGTGTCGGGGCCGATCAACTCGTCCACGTAGCGCGTCGGCGGATACGCCGGGTTCTTGGTGCTGGTGCTGGCCCAGAGCGGCCGCTGCCGGCGCGCCCCGCGGGCCGCCAGGCGCTGAAACCGCTCGCCGCCGAAGATTTCCTCGAAGATTCGGTAGCAGGCCTTGGAGTTCGCAATGGCAGCCTGTCCCAGCAGGTCGCGGGCTTCGGTGGCCGCGTCGGGACGGCTGGCCGCCAGCGCCTCCAACTGGTCGTCGACGGCCGTGTCGATGCGGCTCACGAAGGTGCTCGCCACCGACGCCACGGCATCGAGCGACTCGCCGCGCGCGGCGCGCGCTTCGAGCGCGTTCAGATACGACTCGGCCACCGCGCGGTAGACCTCTTGCGCAAAGATCAGCGTGATGTTGACGTTGATGCCCTCGCCCAGCAGCGTCTCGATGGCCGGCAGCCCCTCGCGCGTGGCTGGCACCTTGATCATCAAGTTGCGGTAGTCCACGCGGTCCGCCAGCCGCCGCGCCGCCGCCACCGTCCCGTCGGTATCGCGCGCCAGGTGCGGCGAGACTTCAAGGCTCACGAAGCCGTCCCGGCCCTGCGTCGACTCATAGACCCGCAGCAGGATGTCGCAGGCGGCCCGGATGTCGGCGATCGCCAGCGTCTCGAAGGTCTCCTCGGCGTCCTGGCCGCTGGCGAACAGCGACGCGATCTCTTCGTCGTAGGTATCGCTGCCCGAGATGGCCCCGTGGAAGATCGTCGGATTCGAGGTGATGCCGCGCAGGCCGTCGGTCGCAATCAACTCTTCGAGCTGACCGGACCGGATCAGATCGCGGCTCAGGTAGTCCAGCCAGACGCTCTGGCCCTGGTCGACGAGCTCCTGCAGCGGGTTACGCATCATCAACAGCGACTCCTTTGTCCTCTCACGCCCCAGGGGAAGTCGAGGCCGGACGATTCCCTGCGAACGGGACCACCTGGTTCCGCATTCAGCGTAGCAGCGGCCATTGGCGAGGCTGTGTAGGTCGGGCTACGGCGACAGCCGCTCGCCGCGCTCGAGCGCCTGCACCTTATGCAGCCGGCGCACGTAGCGTTCCTCCGAGTCGGCGAACTCAGCGCCAAGAAACGCCGTCACGATTTCGGCGATCAGCGACATGCCCACGATCGACGAGCCCAGGCAGAGCAGGTTCAGGTCGTCGTGCTCGACGCCCTGGTGCGCCGAATAGGTGTCGTGGCACGTCGCCGCGCGCACGCCGACGATCTTGTTGGCCGCCACGCAGGCGCCCACGCCGCTGCCGCAGACCACAACGCCGCGGTCGGCCTCGCCGTCCACGATGGCCTGTCCCACGGCCGCCGCGTAGTCGGGATAGTCGACCGACGCATCGGAATCCGTGCCGAGGTCCAGCACCTCGTGGCCCGCGTCAACAAGCAGCGCGAGCAGCTCGTCCTTGACCTCAAACCCACGGTGATCGACCCCGACGGCAACGCGCATGCGTGTCTCCAGTCGCGCCAGCAACGGTCCCGCGTCTAAGGATACGCAAGCGCGGCGGGCGCTAAACCCTCGGGGCTGTCCTTTGAACGCAGCTATCCGTCATTCCGAGCGCAGCAATCTGTCATTCCGAGCGCAGCGAGGAATCTAAGGACGCTGTGCCTTCTCCCGGCCCCCTAGATTTCTCGCTTCGCTCGAAATGACAAGGGTGAGACGCAACCGCCCTCGACGCTAGCTTGAGCGGCTCAGGCTGAATCTAAGCTAGGTACCGTCCGCCAACGCGCCCGCGCCGGCCATGCGTCGGTAGAGCCGCTCCTGCCGCTCCATCGCCGCGCGGTAGACCGCTCCGTTGGTCGGACTGGGCTCGAGTGTTTCGCCGCCAAGCTGATCGACCGCCGCCAACGACTCGATGGCCCCAAGCTGAGCCAGCGCCCACAGCGCCGCGCCGCGGCTGGTGGCTTCTATCGCCGCCGACCGCGTCGCGGGTCGCCCAAACGCGTCGGTCACCATCTGCGCCCACACCCTCGACCGTCGGAATCCCCCGCCCGACAGCATGACCGAGTGCGATGGGGGCAACTCGTCGGACAACAGGTCGTAGATGCGCGTGAGGCGATAGGTCACCGCCTCCATGCCCGCCAGCAGCAGCTCCTCCGCCCGCGTGTTCCGTCGCAGGCCGTGGATGGTCGCCCGCGCCTGGTCGTCCCAACCCGGACTGCGCTCGCCGCTGAGAAACGGCAGCAGGGTCACGCCGTGTCCGTCAGGCGGCAAGTCCTCCACCAGCGCGTCCCAGCCCTTCGACGGACCCAAGTCGGTCAGCTCGGCCACCCAGCGCACCATGTTGCCGCCGTCGGTCAGGGCGCCGCCCAACAGCGATCGGTCAGGCGACATGCGGTATTCCCAGAGACCCCGCGGCACCTGCGCGACCGGTCCCGGCACGATGGCCCGCACCGCCGCGCTGGTGCCCAGGTTCACGACTACCGCCGGCGTGTCCGTTTCCGCGGTTCCGACGTTGCTCACCACGCCGTCGCCCACGGCCGGAAACCAGGCCGCCTCGGCAAGCGCCGGCCACCGTTCCGCCCAATCGGCGGCCAGCCCGCGCACGGGAGCGTTCTCGGTGTCGATCCGCCCAAGCGCGTCGGCCTCGAGCTTTAGGGCGTCCAAGGTGGTCCGATCCCAGTCCATTGCACGCCGATCGAGCAATCCGCTCCACGCGGCCGCCGACACCCCGAGACCGCACGGCCGGCCAAAGAGCCGTCCGTAGAGGTATTCACCGAACGAGACCCAGCGATCGACGCTCGCCAGCAGCTCCGGCTGCGTGCGGGCCAGCCAGCGGAACCGTGGCGCCAGGTAGCTGGCGTGCAGCGGACACCCGGTGCGGTCATAGAGCGCCGCCGCGTCCCACTCTTCACGCAGCGCGGCGGCGTCGGCCGCGCTGCGCACGTCGGCGTAGGTATAGACCGGCGTCAGCGCCGCGCCCGCCGCATCCACGCCGACAATGCTCGACGCGAACACGCTGCATCCCACCGCCGCGATATCGCCGGTTCGCGCGTCGGCCCGCGCCATGGTTTCGTCAATGGCTTCAATCACGCGGTCGCTCAACGCTTCGGCGTCCGCGGTGACGCCGCCATCCGTGGTCGAATGGAATCGGTGTTCGACCTTCGCGGCCGTCTTGCGGACCCGGCGGCCGCGGGCGTCATAGAGCGCCGCGCGCGCCGACGAGCTGCCGATATCCAGGCTGAGCGCAAGCGGGGAGGCGGCGTCCGCCAACTTGATCCTGCTCATGTTCGGCAAGCGTGACGCGTCATCGCTTCACCCCTCCCTGACCCTAAAGCTTCCGCCGCCGAGCCACCGACGTCGCCGCCAATATCTTGATTATGTCAATCAGAGGCGCTGCGGTCGCTAGGTGGCGTCAGGTTCCTTCGGCGGCTCTTTCTCGTCCTTCGTCGACTCCGGGCGCAGGCGCTCGCCAACATCCTCGATCACGGACTCGACCTTCCGGCGCAGCTCCTGCGCCTCGGGACGCTGCATGGCGGCATCCACCGCCCCGCGAGCCTTCTCGCCAATCTGTTGCACGTCCTCCCGCACCCGCTGCACGTCGTCGCGCGCCAGCGTCTCCTCGACCTGGCTGCGAGCCTTGGCGCCGAGAGCCTTCGCGTCTTCGCGCAGGCGCTGGGCCTGGTCGCTCGCCAGCGCCTCATCCACCGCCGCCCGCGCCTCGCCGATCCGCTGCTGCACGCGCTCGCTCTTCAGCTCGGCCTCGGCCTGGCGCGCCAACTCGCGCGCCTTTTCCTGCCACGACTGTTTATCCGTCAAAATTTCGACCCCCAAACTCAATAGCTTCACTATGGCAAGCCTACTCCTACCGGCATGGTACGGTCCGATACCCGCGCGCATCTGTGATGTTGCATGCCAATGCCGCGACGCATCGCCGTCACCGAAGTCAACCACTGGCACTCGTCCTTCGACGCCGCCTACCTGCAGGTGCTGCGCGATCTCGACGTCGACATCGTCGGCGTGTCGGACGCGGACCTGGCCCTCGCCGAGGACCGGGCGCGGCGATTCGAGAGTCGTGCGTTCGCCGACTACCGCGCCATGATCGACGAGACCAAGCCGGACTTCGTCGTTGCGCTCGGACGGCATATCGACATGCCGGCCATCGCCCGCTTCCTCATCGAAGCCGACATTCCTTTCATGATGGAAAAGCCGATGGGCACGACGGCCGAGGACGTGAACGCGCTGGCCGACCTTGCCGAGGCGCGCGGCGCCTGGGCGGCGGTGCCGTTCCCCAACCGCCTGCTGCCGTGGGCCGTTCGGGCCAAGGCCATGATCGAGGCCGGCGAGTTCGGAAAAATCTCGCACGTGGTGATGCGCCTCATCCGCCCCACCATGCAGCGCTATGTCGAATGGGACTCGCCCTGGATGTGGGACCGGGAGCTGGCCGGCGGCGGCGCGCTGCTCAACCTCGGCGGCCACGGCATGGACCTCGCTCGGATGCTTTTCGGTCCGGATGTGTCGGTCGCGACCGCGGTCATCAGCAACCGCGTGCACCAGGCGCAGGTCGAGGACTACGCCCTGGCCACGTTGCGGAACGGCGACGGCGCGCTCATCCACGTCGAGGTCGGATACACCTGGCCCACTTGGCCCGCCAACGAGAGCGACCTCGAATTCAAGGTCGCCGGCGAGAAGGCGGCGCTGCGCGTGGTGCCCGGCGGCCTGCAAGTCATCGCGCCGGGACGCGACGACCGGTATCCCGGCGCGGCGTCCGCCGCCGGCAACTACCCGCCCCTGATCTCGGACATGCTGGAGCGCGCCGGGCGCGGCGATCCGCCGGCCATCACCGCCAGGGATTGCGCCAACGCCATGCAGCTGGTCCACGACGCCTACCGCCTCGCCGGACGCCAGTAGCCCCGCTCAGAGTTCAGAGTTGGCTGAATCACGCTGGCGCGTCCCCCGATCCGTTCGCCCTGAGCAACGTCGAAGGGCGCCGTTCATGGTTCGACTGGCTCACCACGAACGGCGGTGGGCAAACCACGAGAGTTCCCCGTTCGCCCTCGTATTGAGCGCGGGGCAGGCTCTGACCTTGTCGGAGGAGCTATAGAGCGAATTGGGGTGAGGCCATTGGCTCACCCCAAGGATTCCCTAGTCCGGCACCGCCAGGTCGATCCCCAGCGGCTCGAGCTCAGCGGCCAGCTCGATCAACTCGTCGACGGCATTCTCCAGCCTCGACGCGATGCGCGCCGCCGCCTCATCCACGCCGTCCGACTCCGACGGCAAGTGGATCTCCCGCGAGTAGCACCCGGCAAACGTGCACGCACCCGGGAAGAAACGCGACCTTCTGACCGGCATGAATCCCATCACCCGCAGCGCGTGGCTCTCCCGAAACCGCCGCGACATGCTCGTGATGGCCGGCGCCGGCTGCACGTGCAGCCACCCGGCCCCGTCGGCCTCGCGCGCGATCACGAAACGAAATCGTCCCGACGACCGCCGCGCCACTTCCACCGCGGCCTCGGAATGCCCCGGGCCCGAAAACGGCTCACGCATCACGGCTCACGTTTTTCTGTTGTAGGTGGCAATCCCGGCTGCCAAGATACATAGGCAAGCAGCCTGACAAACTTAACAACGGCACGACGCAAGGAGCATCCCCATGGCTGAATACGCAAACCCGGACGCGCTCGTCAGCGCGGACTGGGTCGCCGAGCACGGCGCCGACCCGAACGTCCGGCTCATCGAGGTGGACGTCGACACCACCGCCTACGAATCCGGTCACATCGCCGGCGCCGTCGGCTGGAACTGGCAGTCCCAGCTTTCCGACCAGGTGCGGCGCGACATCGCCACCCAGTCCCAATGGGAAGAGTTGCTGGGCGCCTCCGGCATCTCCAACGACACCCACGTGGTCCTCTACGGCGACAACAACAACTGGTTCGCGGCCTTTGCCTACTGGATCTTCAAGCTCTACGGGCACGAGTCCGTGAGCCTGATGAACGGCGGGCGCTTGAAGTGGGAGAAGGACGGGCGCGCGCTGACGACCGATGCACCGTCGGTCGCCGCCGCGTCCTACCAGGCCAAGGCCCCCGACGCCGCCCTGCGAGCGTTTCAGCACAACGTCCTCGACGCGCTTGGCGACAGCGAATCGGTCATGATCGACGTCCGCTCGCCGGCCGAGTTCAACGGCGAGATCATGGCCCCTCCGGGCCTGCCCGAGACCGCGCAGCGCATGGGTCACATCCCCGGCGCGCACAACGTGCCCTGGCTCACGGCGGTCAACGAGGAGGACGGCACGTTTAAGTCCGCCGACGAGCTGCAGGAGATTTACGGCGGCAAGGGCGCCAGCGCCGAGAAGGACATCATCGCCTACTGCCGCATCGGCGAGCGGTCCTCGCACACCTGGTTCGCGCTCAAGGAGCTGCTCGGGTTGCCCAACGTGCGTAACTACGACGGCTCGTGGACCGAGTGGGGCTCGATGATCGGCGTGCCCATCGAGAAGTAGGCCGCCGGGGAGCGGGGCGCTCCGAGTACGGCCTTCCCGCGCGTGTGGCCCCCTATCTGTCATTCCGAGCGCCCAATCTGTCATTCCGAGCCGCAGGCGAGGAATCTAAGGACGCTGCGCCGTTTCCCCGCCCCCTAGATTTCTCGCTCCGCTCGAAATGACATCGGTGGCCCGCGCGGCGTGCGGCGTGGGACCTGCCGCGGATGAATCGCCATGCCGCATCTCGCGGCACATCGACCCGCCGGACTAGGCCTGGGCCATCACCCGCTTGAGAATCTCGAAGCTCCGGATCATCGCGTCGCGGGGGTCCGGCAGCTTCGGGTTCATCTCGATCGAAATCTGCCCGTCGTAGCCGTGCCGCCGCAGCGCGCGCACGGCGTCCACCAGGTCCTGTTCCTGCTGGAGCCCGTCCAGCAGCGCCATGTGATCGTCCAGCTCGCCGCGGTTGTCGTCGAAGTGGACGAACGTCATCAGGTCGCCCAGCGCCGCCACGGCGTCCGGCACGCTCTCGCGGCTGATCTGGGCGTGGCCGATATCCAGCAGCACGTACAGGTTGGGATGCCCCACCTCCTCGACGAAGGCCAACGTCTCCGCCACGCTCGGCAGCGCGTAGCCGGGAAAGTGCTCGATGCCGAACTTGATGCCCAGGCGCGCGGATTCCGCGGTGAGCGCCACCACCGCCTCGCGGAAACGCGCCCGCGACGCCGGATCAACCGCCGAGGCCGACGCCGGCGGCAGGTAGACAAACTCGGCATTCAGCTCCGCAGCCTCGGCCATCCCCGCGCGCACGTGATCCAACGCTGCGGTCCGCGCCGCGGCATCGGCGGCCTCCAGCGCCGCGCCCTCCGGCAGCAGGTGCGCGATCGCCACGCTGGCCACCGGCAAGCCGCTGGCCGCGTCCCACCCGGCGGCGAATCCCGGGTCCACGTCGATCGCCTCGAAGCCCACGTCCTTGGCCCAGGCCGCGGCCACATGGGGGTCTTCGGGCAGGGACCACAAGCAGGCGCCGATCCGCATGTCGAGCTCCTTCGGCAGGTGCGACGTTTCGCGGGCGTGTCAGTCGGTGTGGAGCGAGGCCTCGAGCACGAGGCACGCGCCATCGAGCGCACGCAGGGTAGCGCGTAGACCGGCGGGGATGCCCACGTGATCCCGCGGGCCCAGCTCAACCGAGACCCCAGCCATGGCGAGATTCAGGCGTCCCTCGCGTACCGAGAGGATGTGGAACTCGTCGAAGCTGAGCGACATCGCCTCCTCGCCCACGTGCAGGGCCGCCAGCTCCAGGCCGCCGGTGGCGGGCCGGGCCGTGCGCTCGGCGTCGATGAGCACTCGTCGTTCCCCGGCCGGCGCCTGCCGGATGGCGGTCAGCGCCGGCGCGAGGTGGACGGATCGGTTCATGCCCGACGACTCGAGCGGCGTCTCCGGCCAGTCGTGCGTGGGCGACGGCCGCGGCTCGACGTCGAAGAACACGCCCCACCCATCCAGCGTCCGCGAGCCGAACACGAACGGCACGAAGTGGTCGTGGCCGCTCAGGTTGTCGAACCCGTGGTCCAGCATCGGCGGAATCGGCATGGCGTAGGGCGCGGTCACGGTCGCGGCGCGGCCGTCGAGCAGCGTCCGCCCGTGTACGCCCTCGTACCCCAGATGAATCTCCACTTGCAGCGCGTGCCGGTGCGTCGTCGCGCCCCCGCTGGCCGCCGTCACGAAGGCGGAGTTCCACGAGACGTGATCGCCGTACACCAGCGGCACGATCACCACCTCGATGCCCGGCACCTTGTAGCTCGCCTGCTCGGGCAGATCGTCGTCGCGCATCGGGAGGATGCCGTCCGACGCGCGGATGGCGTCGATCACGGCCTTAAACCGGTCCCTCACCGCACGCGTTTCTGACGGCACGTCGTCACCCGAGAGCGCGGCTAGCACCTCATCGCTCCACGCGTGATACCAGGCCAGCGTCGGCGCGGCGGCGCGCAGATCGGCCGGCACCGGACGCATCGCCAGCGCTTGCAGGTCGCGCAACCGGCGCTGCGCCGTTTGGACGGCCGGCACGGCGCTGTAGGGGTCCAGCGCCAGACGCGTGGCGTGGAACGCCCCAACCGTCTGCGTGCGATAGGCGTAGGCGTAGAGGCGGGCGAGATCGATGTCGGCCTGCGTGAGCTCCGAAACGTCCCGCCGACCGTCAATCGCCGCCTGCGCCAGCGCCGCCAGGTCGCGATAGCAGGGACTCATTGGCATGGACGCGCCCGGGCAAGACCGGGGTATACCGAAGGGCAGTCTAATGTTTGACGGCGATTGATGGCTTGCACCGTTCGGCTCAGTCGGCCTTGAGCTCGTCTCGAAGCACTCTGAGCCGCCTGTAAAGGCTGACTAGGTCTTCCAATGTGTACCCCCTGGCCTCACGACTGGGATTGGGCACAAGAAACACCCTTGAATGTTCCAGAAGCCGCGGCTGAAGTCCCGGCTTCGGACGAGATTTCACTCCTTCTCCGTATTCGAGGAAGTAGCGGTATCCCTCCATGCCCTGGAAACACACGATCAGTGGCCTGAAGCACCTAATCTTGTTCTTGAGGATGGGTGCCGCCTCGCGGTAATCACTGATAGTGAGATCGCTCGCGCTGCGAGTCGGCCGTTTCACGACATCCGTAAGGCCGATTCCATACTCCAACACTCGGTAGTCACTCTCGGAATCCAGCGGTTCGCCAAACAGCCCTGATTGATTGACAGCGCACCAGAATCTATTGCTCTTCCTGGCGTAGTAGCGCCCTGTCTTGGCCGAGTACTCACCTGGATTGATACCCACGAACACGATATCGAGACCGGGTTCGAGGTAATCCGGGAGTGTTTTCACAAACAGTGCCCTTGACCTACGCCGGCGCGCCCAGGGCATCCAGGTTGGCGGCGGTCATGCGCTCCAGGTCGAAGCGCGGTTCCCAGCCCCAGTCCGCGCGCGCCGCCGAGTCGTCCATGCGCGACGGCCAGCTGTCCACGATGTCCGCCCGCACCGGATCGATGTCGAACCGCAGGCGGGCCTCGGGCAGCCGCGCCTGCACCGCGTCTACCATCTCCTGGACGCTCGGACCGGCCCCGATGATGTGATAGACGCGGCGCGAGAGGCTGTCCTCATCGGCGTCGTTGAGGAGCTGCAGCGCGCCCACCACGTCGTCCACCCAGACGATCGGGACGCGGGTGTTCGGATAGACATAGAGGTCGTATTTCCCCTCACGCACGGCCTTGACGAAGAGATCGCAGACGAAGGCGCTGGCCGCGCCGCCCGCCGGCGCCGTTGGGGCCACCATCGCGGCCAGCCGCACCGCCCGGAAATCCAACCCAAACCGCTGGTGGTAGTACACCCCCAGGCGCTCGCCGAGCACCTTGGTCACGCCGTAGAGTCCCGACGGCCACTGCGGCACGTCTTCTGTGATCGGCTCGGGCAACCCGGCGCCGTAGGTCGCCACCGTGCTCGTAAACACCACCCTGCCGATTCCGAACCTGCGCGCCGCCTCCAGGACGTTGCGCGTCCCGTCCACGTTCACGCGCCATGCCAGCTCGGAGTCGGTTTCCGCCAAGCCGGACAGGATCGCCGCGAGATGGAAGATCGCGTCGGGCCGAAACTCCGCCACGACCTCGTCCACCGCCGCCGCGTCCTGCACGCTGCCAATGCGCGCGTCGACCTGCGCGAAGGCGTCCGACGGCACGACCGGCTCGTCGCTGACGTCCAGCGACAGCACCTCATCGCCGCGGGCGACGAGCGCCGCCGACAGGCGCGACCCAATGCTCCCCGCGCCACCGAAGATCAGTGCCCGCATCGCTCTGCGCCTCTCAGTCGAAACCGCGCAACGGCGGCCCAATCATGATATTCACTTCGCGGCGCCCGCCAGCAGGTCGTCCCGCGCGCGCTCGAACGCATCCAGGCACTCAGGGTTCGCCAGCGCCTCCCGGTTCGGCACGCCCTCGCCGCGCAGAATCCGCGTCACCGCCAGCTCGGCCAGCTTGCCGTTGCGGGTTCGCGGCACGGCGGGAACCTCCACGATCCGTCGCGGCGCATGCCGCGGCGAGGCTTCGCGCCGGATCACCGTGCGCAGCGCGTTCACGCGCTCGCGTGAAAGCCCGGCGCCGTCGCCGACGACCACGAAGAGCACGATTTCCTCCGACGCTCCGCGCGCCATGCCGGCCGCCAGCGCGTCAGCCACCCAGGCGATCCGCTCGAGCGGACGGTAGATCTCCGCCGTGCCGATCCGAACGCCGCCGGGATTCAGCGTGGCGTCGCTGCGGCCGTACATGACCACGCCGCCTCTGGGCGTAATCTCGATGAAGTCACCGTGATGCCATACCTCGGGATAGGCCTCGAAGTAGGCGCGGCGATAGGCCTGTCCGTCGGCGTCATTCCAGAACCGCACCGGCATCGAGGGAAAGGGACGGCGGCACACCAACTCGCCCTGGGTCCCTACAACCGGCGTCCCCGCCGCATCGAACGCCGCCACGTCCATGCCCAGGCCCAGGCACTGGATCTCGCCGGCGTACACCGGGAGCAACGGATTCCCCAGCACGAAGCACGAGACGATGTCCGTGCCGCCCGCGATCGACGAGATGCGCACGTCCGGACCGGCCGCGGCCTGGGTCCAGCGGAACGCCGCCGGCGACAGCGGCGATCCGGTGGAAAGCACCGCTCGCAGGGAGCGATGCGCCCAGGTCGGCGTCCGCCGCCGCATGCAGGTTTCCAGGAACGGCGCGCTGGTGCCGAAGATCGTTATGTCAAGCTCGTCGATCAACCGCCACAGCCGGCCCAAGCCCGGATGCCCCGCGCTCCCGTCGTAGAGCACCAGCGTGCAGCCCGCAGCCAGCCCCGTCACCAGCCAGTTCCACATCATCCAGCCGCAAGTCGTGACATAGAGCATCACGTCGTCCGAGGTCACGTCCGTGTGCAGCTGGTGCTCCTTGCGGTGCTGCACCAGGCTGCCGCCCGCGCCGTGGACCATGCACTTGGGCGGGCCGGTCGTGCCCGAGGAATACAGGATGTACAGCGGGTGATCGAACGGCAGCGCCGCGAACGCCAGCGGTTCGGCCTCCGGGCGCTTCACAAAGTCGTCCCACGAAATCCAACCGTCAACGGCAACCGTCTCGCCCTCCGGCGCCACGACCACGACCTGCCGCAGGCCCGGAAGCTCCGTGGCGACCGCGCGCACGGTGTCCACGCAGTCGAAGTGGCGCCCGCCGTAGCGATAGGCCGCGCTGGCAATGAGCAGCTTGGGCGCAATCTGGCCCAGGCGGGCCAGCGCCGCCTGCGCCCCGAAGTCCGGCGAGCACGCGCTCCAGATGGCCCCGATGCTGGCGCTGGCCAGGAACGCCACGATGGCCTCGACGCCGTTGCCGATCATGCCGGCTACGCGATCGCCCGACGTGATTCCTGCCTCGCGCATGGCGTCGGCGCAGCATTCCACCTGGCGATGCAGCTGCCGGTAGCTGACGGTTGCCGTCACGCCCTCCTCGGTGACGGCGATCAGCGCGGGGTGGTCGTCACGACGCCGCAGGCAGTTCTTGGCGTAGTTGAGGCGCGCCCCGGGAAACCACTCCGTGCCGGGCATCCGGTCGGGCCCTTTGACACGCTCGGCGGGAGTGTCGAACTGGATGTCCGCGAACTCGGCGAAGAGACCCCAAAACGCCTCCCGCTCATCCACCGACCAGCGGTGCAACGCGGCGTAGTCGGCAAACGTCCGACCCGCGCGCGTCTCAGCCTCGCGCCAGAACCGCCCAAGCAGCGTGCGCTGGCGGGCATCCGGCGACGGTCGCCACAACGGATCGGGATGTGCCGTCTGCGTCACGCGTCCGGCTCCTCGTCGGGCGCCCAGCGGCGAGCCCGATCGACGGCGGCCCGCCATGTCTCCCGCGACACGGCGCCCAGATCGCCGCGCGCCTCGATCACGCGATCGGGCGGACGGCAACGCCGAATCTCATCCGCCGTGGCCCAGACGCCCGCCGACAGTCCCGCGAGGAACGCCGCGCCCAGGGCCGTAGTCTCCAGCTGCGCGGGGCGAACCACAGGCCGACCCGCGATCGCAGCCTGCAGCTCCAGCAGCAAGTCGCTGCCCGCCGCCCCGCCGTCCACGCGCAGCGGCGCATCGCTTGGGTCCATCGTGTCGAGCACGTCCGCGATCTGGTGCGCGATGGCTTCCAGCGCGGCGCGGCAGAGGTGATCGGCGGTGACTCCCGCGGTCAGCCCCACGATCACTCCGCGCGCCCGCGGGTCCCAGTTGGGCGTACCCAGGCCGGCGAACGCCGGCACGATCACCGCGCCCGCGGCATCCGGCACGCGTCGCGCGCGAACCTCGCACTCCGCGGCCTGCGCGATGAGTCCCAGACCGTCGCGCAACCACTGGATCAGCGCGCCGGCCACGAACACGCTGCCCTCCCGCGCGTAAGTCACGCGTCCCTCGCGGCGCCAGGCGACGGTGGTGAGCAGTCCCTCGACGTCCGCCGGCCGCTCCTCGCCGGCGACCTGCAGCAAAAACCCGCCCGTGCCGTAGGTCACCTTGGTATCGCCCGGCGCAAGGGCCAGGTGGCCGAACAACGCCGCCTGCTGGTCCCCGGCGAGACTGGTGATTGGGATGTTCGCCGGGAGGCCCGAGCCCTCGCCGGTGCGGGCGATCTCGCCGGCGGAGTCGACGATCGTCGGCAGCGCCTCGCGCGGCACGCCGAACAGCTCCAGCAATTCGTCGCACCACGTTCGCGTTGCCAGGTCCATCAGCATCGTGCGCGAGGCGTTCGAGACATCGGTGACGTACGCGCCTCCGGTCAGATTCCATAGGACCCACGTATCCACCGTGCCCAGCCGCAGGCTGCCGCGCTGCGCCGCCTCGCGCACCGGGTCATGGTGGGCCAACATCCACTCATACGCCGTGGCCGAGAAGTAGGGGTCGACCGTCAGCCCTGTCAGCGAAGCAACGCGCGGTCCCCATCCGTCCGCGCGCAACGCCTCGCACCGCGGCGCCGTGCGCCGGTCCTGCCACACGACCGCCGGCGCAAGCGGGAGTCCCGAAACGGCGTCCCACGCCACCGCCGTTTCGCGTTGATTGGTGACGCCAATGGCCGCCAGCGGCGGGTCGCCGGCGTCGGCGAGCGCAAGTTGCGCCGCGCGCTGTACGCTACGCCGGATCTCCGCCGCATCCTGCTCGACCCAGCCGGGCCGGGGGTGGTGGGCGGCGATCGGGACGCGCCCCTGACCCGCCACGGTTGCATCCGGCGCCACGACCAGCGCCGCGGTGCCGCTGGTTCCCTGGTCGATCGCAAGGATCACGGCGGTGCCTGAGTCCGAGGGGTCGGGTACGGTAGCATGACGTTCAACAGGGGTTGCGCACGAGTGGTTCTCAGCGATAGGAGCCTACGCGAGGTCATCGCCTCAGGGCGCCTTCGCATCGAGCCGTTTGACGATGCCGCGGTACAGCCGTCCAGCATCGACCTGCGGCTCGGCACCGTCATGCGGGTATTCCTGAACCACACCGACACGCACATCGACCCACGCATAGATCAGGAAACGTTAACTGAGCAGGTGTCCATTCGTCCCGGTGAGCCGTTTGTGCTGCATCCCGGCGAGTTCGTCCTCGGCGGCACCATGGAGCACGTCGCCATGCCGGACGATCTGGTCGGTCGGATCGAAGGCAAGAGCTCGCTCGGACGCCTCGGCCTGATGGTGCACAGCACCGCCGGCTACGTTGATCCGGGTTTCCAGGGCAAGTTCACGCTGGAGCTGGCCAACATTGCCACCCTGCCGATCCTGCTCTGGCCCACCATGAAGATTGGTCAACTCTCCATCATGCATTTGACCACCCCTGCCGAGCGGCCCTACGGATCGCCCGGTCTCGGCAGCAAGTATCAGGGCCAGCCGGAGTCGACGCCCAGCCGGGCGCATCTGGGATTTTCCGAAGTCCCGAACCACCATGGAGGCAACGAATCAGGATGACCGCCGAACCGCAGCAACCGTCCGCCGTCAACAACGAAGACGAGCCGTATCTGGAATCCTCCGGCGGCGTCGTCTACCGCGTGCGCCAGGGTCGCATTCAGGTGGCGCTGGTGCAGACGCAGCGCGGCGCCTGGGTCCTGCCCAAGGGCGCCGTCGAGCGCGGCGAGGCGCCCGACGACGCCGCCGTGCGTGAAGTCCTGGAGGAGACCGGCATCGTCAGCGACGTGCAGGAAAACCTGGGCGAGATTCGCTACGAGGTTCGGCCCGACCTGTGGACGGGGTTCGTGCCAAAGATCGTGCATCAATACCTGCTGCTGGCGCGCGGCGGCAACATCCGGCCCGACCCCGCCGAACACGTGGAAGCGCGTTGGGTCAGCGTGTCGGACGCCATTCGCATGCTGCATCACGCCAACGAGCGCACGGTCATGGTGCGCGCCGAGGAAAGTCTGCGGCGGATGGTGCCCGAGGGCGCCACACCCTAGGAGACGCCCTCGCTGCATCGCCGCGACGTCCTCAAGCTTGGCGCGGCGGCCATTGGAGCGTTCGCCGCCGCCAGCGGGCGATCGGTCACCCCTGCCGGCGCCGTGGGCGGCACGCTCCGGCTGGAGACCAGGACGCCGGAAACCATCGACCCGGCCATCGTGCGCGATGCGGGCTCCGCCGAGTTTTCCATGGCGGTCTTTGCCGGGCTCACGCGCATCAACGCCGATTTGCGCCCCGAGCCGGCCCTCGCGCGTGATTGGGAGGTCAGCGACGACGGGCACACCTATCGGTTCGAGCTCCGCGACGGTCTCCGGTTTCACGACGGGCGGCCGCTGACCGCCGACGACGTGCGCTGGTCGTGGGAGCGCGCGCTCCATCCCGCCACGCAATCGCCCACGGCCGCCGTCATGCTGGGCAACATCGAAGGCGCCGACGCGGTGCGCAATGGCGACGCCGACGCCTTGAGCGGCGTGCGCGTGCTCGGCGACCGGTTGCTCGACGTGCGCCTGGTGCAACGCGCCGCCTACTTCCCGGCGTTGGTCGCGCAGGCGCCCAGCCTCGTCGTCGACCGCGCGAATGTCGCCGCGGGACCGGATTGGTCGTTGCGACCCAATGGCTCGGGGCCCTACCGGCTCACCTCGTTCAGCCCGCGATCGGAGGTCGTGCTGGAGTCGGCGCCGACCTACCACCCGCGGCAATCGGGCCCGGCGACCATCCGCTTCACCGAGCTCGACCCGGGCGAATCGCTGCTCCGCTACGAGCAAGACCAGTTGGACATCGTCCGGGTCGGCGGTTCCAACATCGATCGCTTCTCGGACCCACGCGAGCCGCGCGCGGCCGAGCTGCGTCGAGCGCCGGAGCTCGCGCTGACGTACCTCGGGTTCAACTCGTCGCGGCCGCCGTTCGACGATCCCCATGCCCGCCGCGCCTTCGCGCATGCCATCGACCGTCCGCGCATCAATCGCGTGAGCCTGAGGGGTCACCACACCGAGGCGCGCGGCATCCTGCCGCCCGGCATGGCCGGATACCGCGCGGACTATGCGGGTCTGCCGTTCGATCTCGACGCCGCGCGACGGGAGCTCCGGCTCTCGCGGCACGGGCCCATCGAGGAGTGGCCCGAGCTCGTCCTGGCCACGTCGGGGTCCGGCCTGACGGCAGGACCGGTAACTCGCGCCATCGTGGAACCGTGGCGGGACCAGCTGGGCGTCGACATTTCGGTCGAGCAACTCGACTTTCTGGACTACCTGGATCTCCTGGACACGTTCACCGCCGCCGACAGCCCGCGACACCTCTTTCTGTCGAGTTGGATCGCCGATTTCCCGGATCCGTTCAACTTCCTGGACATGCTGTACGGGTCGAAGCGCCCGAACAACTACGGCGGATTCAATGACGGCTTCGTGGACCTGCTGCTCGAGTTGGCGAGCAGCGAGCCCCGGCACGAGCGGCGCCTGGCGCTCTATCGGCTGGCGGAGTCGCGCCTCGTGGAGCGCGGCGCCGCCGTTCCCCTCTACCACCGCGTGTCGCACGTGCTCGTGCAACCATGGGTGACGCAATACCCCGGTCAACCCGTGGTGCGTGAATGGCTCACCGACGTTGAGATCGCGCCCCGCTAGCCCCAGGCTGCCGCGCCGGCGCGTCCTGGCCGGCCTTGGCGCCGTGGCCGGCGCCTCGGTCCTGGCCGCCTGCGGCGAACCCGGCGACGGGCGACCGTCCGCCGACGCCGGCAAGATCGAGCTCTGGATGCGCGAGCCGCTCACGCTCGATCCCGCGCTGGCCTCCACGCCCAACGAGTTCACCATCCTCAACGCGCTGTTCGAGCCGCTGGTCGCGGTCAGCAGCGACGGGCTGCCAACGCCGGCGGCGGCCGCGAGCTGGGACGTGAGCAACGCCGGACACACCGTCACGTTCAAGATCCGCCCGGAGGCCCGCTGGATGACCGGCGAACCGCTCACGGCGGACGCCTTCGCCTGGGCCTGGCGCCGAAACCTCGATCCGCAGATCGGCGGCGCGTTCAACTATCTCCTCTTCCCCGTACGCGGCGCCCGCGACTACGCCTATGGGCTCTATGAGGATCCCGCAGTGGTCGCCGTGGGCGCGCCCGACGACTCGACCCTCAGCGTCGGGCTTGCCGAGCCGTCCCCCGGGTTTCCCGCCCGGGTCGCGGCACCCATTTTCTATCCCCTGCCCGAAGGCGAAATCCGGTCCTATGGCTCGACCTGGACGCAGCCGCGACGACTGCGTGGCAACGGCCAGTATCAGCTGGTGCAGTGGGATCAAGGCCTCGGCCTCACGCTGTTTCGCAACGAGCACTATTGGGGCGATCCGGGGACCTTCGGCGAAGTGGTGGTGCGGTTTCCGGAGGAAGACGGCTCGCCGTTGCTGGCGTTTCGCGGCGGCGCCGTGGACGTGGCGCCGGTGAGCGGCGCCGCCTATCGCTCCGCGCGCGGCGACGACCAGCTGCGCGATCGCCTGCGTCTCTTCGAGCGCGGCGGCAGCTGGTTCCTCGTGTTCAACACCGCCAAGCCTCCCTGGAATCGGGCGGAGGTTCGCCGGGCGCTGGGCATGGTGCTGGACCGCGAGGAAATGGCGGCGGCCGTATTCGAGGAACCGACGCTTCCGGGCTGGACCATCGTGCCGCCGAGCACGCTCCCGCGAGAGATTGCCCAACCGGGCCCGGACGTGGATGCCGCGCGGGGCTTGCTCTCGCAGGCAGGCTTCCCCGACGGCCAGGGCCTGCCGCCCCTCCGATTCACGTTTCACACCACCGACACGTGGAAGCGCCTGACCGCCTACCTTGCCGCGACGTGGCGCGAGACGCTGGGCGTCGACGTCCAGCCGGACGAGCGGTCGTGGCGCGATTTCCTGTCGTTCACCGACGACCCGGGCGACTTCGATTGCTACCGCGCCGGGTGGACCTCGGAGTTCGCCGATCCGGCGAACTGGTACGACACGCTGTGGCTCTCCGACGCCGACTATCTGGGCGCCCGCTGGCGAAACGCGGATTTTGACCGCCATGTGCAAGCGGCCGGAGCGGCCACGGATCCCGAAGCGCGGCGCAACGCCTACCGTGCCGCCGACGCGGTGCTCCAAGCCGAGCAGCCGGCCATTGGCATCGGGCATCACGCCGACGCCTATCTGTTGCACCCGCGCATCACGGGATTCGGCATCGACCCAGTGACCGGCGCGATCGACCTGCGGGCCATCGTCGTCAGCAACTAAGCCGCAGCCTCCGCCGTAGGGGCGGCCCTCGTGGCCGCCCGCGCCCCGTTCCAATCACCGAGGTCGTTCCAGCCGGGCTCGCGATGGCGCGTCGACCGTGAATGAGAACCGGCTACGAACCAGCGCCCTCCGCCTCCCGCCGCATCAGCGCCCGAATGGCGATCAAGGTCACCACCGTTGCCGCCATCACGGCGGGAGCGATCAACATCGCGCCGCGCAGCGTCCACGCATCGGCTGCGCCTCCGATCCCCAGCGACGCCCCGATGCCGCCCAGCCCCAGAATTGCGATCACCGCGCCCAGCATGGCCCCCGCGTCGGCCGGTCGATGCCGCGCCGCCAATGCCAGCAGGGAGGGAATCAGCGCACCGCTCGCCACGCCGGCCAGCGCCGCACCGGCCACCGCCATCCACGCCTCCGCGGCCAGCGCGGCCAACAGCGCCGCCAGCGCGGTCGCGACCGAGGCGCCGATCAGCCACGTCATCAGGTCCAGTCGCCCGCTGAGCCAGGCCCCCAGCAATCGACCGACGAATCCGCCCACCCAGTACAGCGTCACCAACGACGCCGCCGCGGCACGATCGAGCGCGAAGGCGTACTCGAGAAATGGCGCGAAGAACCCGGCGAGCCCGGTTTCCAGCACCACTACCAGCGCCGACGCCAGACCGATCAGCAGCAACACCGGCGCCGCGGCCGCCCGAATCACCCCTCGCAGGGAGGTCGGTCGCTCAACGGTGGGCGCGCTCGGAATGCGGGTGAACGCCGCCGCCACGCTCGCGGCCAGCAGCGCGCTCAGCACCACCGGCGGGCGCCAGCCCCAATCGAGGACGAACGAGCCGCCCACGATGGCCGGCGCGACAATCGCCCCGCCCGCGAATCCGAGCTGCGCCAGATTCAGGTCCCGCACCGAAAGCGCGGCTCCGGCACGGGCGATCAGCGCCGTGACGGCAACCTCCGTCGCGCCCCACCCGACCGACGCAACCGCCAGCCCCGCCAGAAACGAAAGATACGCGGGGCTCACCCCGGCGAGCAGCATGCCCAGGGCCGCGACGGCCGACGCAACGATGATGCTCGGACGGGTTCCGACCCGGTCCGAGATCGGCCCGCCCACCAGCGAGCCAACCGTGTAGCCCAAACCGACCGCCGCCAGGGCCATGCCCGCACCGATGTATTCGAGCACGAACTCTTCACGGATGGCTTCCAGCGCGGGACCAAGGGCATTGAACGCCACGCCCAGCGACGCGTAGAACCAACCGCTGGCGAGCAGGATCCGCCGGCGGTTCACGGGCGACGGCGGGATTCGCCCGTCAGACGGCGAGCGGCGCTTGCGCGCGGCGCGTCAATGGGCGTAAGCGCCGGATTCGACGATCGATCCGTCCTTGCCGAAGTCGAATGACGCGCCACCGGCGACCACTTCGCAGCTCTCGGGCAGGTCGGGCAACGCCGCCTCGCTGAGCCAAAAGGTTTCCAGCTCCATGGTGGAGGCAATGCGAGCCACGCGCAGCGGTTCGAGTGACGAGCGCTTCGCCAACGAAAGCCCCATCGCCACGCACTCGCGGTCGTTGGGCAGCGTCAGCGGCACCTTGGCCATGCCCACGGCCATGCTCGTGAGCACGTTGGCATATGTCGGCACCGGGTCGATGTCATCCGTCAGCTTGCGGCTCGTCAGGTCCGCCATGCCGATCCCAACCGCGTTCCCGTGCGATTGCTCGGTCAGGCCCAGCACCGCCAGCCAGCGATAGTCCGGCTCGTGCGGCAACTCTGGGAATCGCCGCCACATGCCGATCACGTTCGGGTCCATGCCGGTACCGGAAACGTTCTTGCCCATGCGATCGACCACCAGTAGATCGAGGCCGTCGAGCGGGAGGCGCGGGAGCACGCCGCGGGCGACTTCAAGCAGCTCACGGTCGGTGGCCTCGAAGGCTTCCGGTCCGACGACCGCGAGCCGATGGGGGCGGTCGAAGGCGTTCTCAACCAGCCCCACGCCCATGCACACCGGCGCCTCCGCCAGCGCGACCCGCGCCGCTGCCGGAATCGTGGTTGCCAGATCGTGCGCGTGGATGGTCTCGGCGCCGCGGCGGTTGCCCAGCCCGATGGCGAGCATTTTGCACAGGCCGCTCTCGACGGTTCCGCGAAACGACGTGTGCGGCTTGATCCGCCCGATGACCACGATGCCGTCCGCGGCCGCCGCGGCCGAATCCAGGTGCACCCGGACGCCGTCGTCGGTCGCCCCGAGCTCGACGGTATCCATGGTCGCCTGCACCGGCACGCCCAGCGAAGCTTCGCTGATGCCGTATCCGGCCAGCACTTCCGCCTGTCCGGCGGCCGCGCCCCCGCCGTGGCTCCCCATCGCCGGAACGATGAACGGCTCGGCCTCCAGCGAGCGAACCGCCTCGCTCACGATTCTGGCCACCCGCGCCACCGGCGACACGCCGCGCGAACCGACGGCGATGGCGATGCGGGAACCCGAACCGACGCCCTGCGCCGTGAGCACGGATCGAGATTCGGCCGCCAGCCGCCGGTCGAAATCCGGCACCTCGGAGGCATCGAATTGCTGCCGCACCAGGTGCATGCGCGGCGGTGTCGCGTGATCGTTAACGGCCACGTCGGGAGTGTAGCCATCCGTCATTCCGAGCGCAGCGAGGAATCTAAGGGGCCGGACAGACACTCAGCGCATCCCGCGTTCTCCGGCATCGCCTAGGTGGCGATCCGGTCCCTCGCCCTTGATGGAAATCCTTGCGCCCCTTCCGTCATTCCCGCGAAGGCGGGAATCCACGCCGGCGATTCAACGGGGGAGTGGAGGGCGCCGACCAGTGTTGGCTCACCACGCGCTCCTTTGAGGTCAAAGCCACCAACTACCCGCACCCCGATGCACTACCCTTGCCGCCATGCGCGTGGCCGTTGTCACCGACATTCACGGGAATCTGGGCGCCTTCTTCGCCGTGCTGGCGGACCTCAAGACCCAGGCGCCCGATCAGGTGATCTTCGGCGGTGATGCGGCGCTTTTTGGCGCGCACGCGCTCGAGTGCTGGCAGCGGGTGCTGGAGCTCGGCTGGCCCCTGGTCCAGGGAAACACCGACCGCTACCTGGCAAACCCGCGCCCCGCCCTGGAGGCCATGCGCCGGACATCCCCAGCGGCGGCGGAGCACTTGGAGCGCAACCTCGCCTGGGCGCGGGCGCGGCTCGGCGAACGCCTGATTGAACGCATGGCCTCGATGCGCACCGTCATTCGCGTGCCGTCGTCCGCCGGCCCGATGCTTGTGGTTCACGCCTCACCCGGCAACGACGAGGCCGGCATCACTCCCGACACGTCGGACGAGCAGGTGGACGCCCAACTCGCCTCGGTGGACGCACGGGTGCTGGTCTGCGGCCACACCCACCGCGCCTTCGTGCGGCACGTGGGTCAGCTGCTCCTCGTCAACTGCGGCTCGGTGGGTCGCACCTACGACGGTCAACCGGGGCAAGCCACCTACGCCGTGCTGGACGACGGGTCGGGCCGCTGGTCCGCCACCATCCGGCGCGTGCCCTACGACGAGCGCGCGGCGCACCGCAACACTCGCGCCCGTGGCGTGCCGTTGTCCGAGCCCTTTCTGGATTCCCTGCTGACGGCGCGCGACCCCGCCGCCTAGCAGCGTGCAACGGCGTTCCACGCACCTGATGCTCAACCACGACGCCCGCCCCGACTACCGAGCACCTTGACCAACGTCCTGCGGTCCCGCGGCCTATGGGCGGGACTCGGCCTGACGGCCGCGGTCGTGGCGCTGCTCGTCACCGTCGAGCCCGTCCGGCTCGCCGTCCACCACGTGCTCAACGGACTGCGCGAGCAGCCCATCAACATTGAAGCCGGCGCCGACGCGCCAACCGTCGCCGCCACTCCCGCGACCACGACCGACTTGGCGCCGGACACCTTCGTAATCACAGAGATCGAGGCGCCGGTCTATCTGGACCTCGGCGCGACCGACCCCCTGCCCGATCTCTCATTCCAGCCGATGGAGTTGGACGCTCCGGCCGGGTTCGCGGTTGCGGCCGAGCGGACGCTGCGGCAGGGCGGCGCCTGGCGCATTGACGTCGACTTCGAGCAGCTGCAGAGCTTCCTGGCGGGGTCGCAGGTGCGCGTGCCGCTGCCCGAACGGCTGCGCACGCGCGCGGTGAGCGTCCAGGGGCCCGACATGCTGATCACCACTTGGACGAACGGAGCGCGAAGGGACAACGACCTGGTGCTCGTCCAATTCGCCACGCCGCTGGTATCCGCGCCGCCCGAGGTCGATCTCGAGCTGATCAGCCAGGCCCTCGTGCGCGAGTTCCTGCCACCCGTGCTCGCACGTCGAGTCGAGCTGAGCGAGATCGCGCTGTACCGCGACATCCTCGGGCTCGAACCGCTCAGCGACGACGCCGAGCCGCAATCGCTGCAGCTGCCCGACGGGCGCGCCCTCGTCTTCTGGCGAGCCGAGGACTCCTACGCGGCGCTCATGGGACCGCTCGGCCCCGAGGCGCTGCGGCGCCTGGCCGGCATCGAGCCCGGAGCCTAGGCGTGGACCAGGCCGCCATCCGCGCCACCGGCTTGCGCAAGTCCTTCGGGGACACACACGCGGTGCGCGGCATCGACCTGGACGTTCCTCGGGGCGAGGTCTTTGGCTTCCTCGGCCCTAACGGCGCGGGCAAGAGCACCGTGGTCAAGATCATTCTCGGCTTGGTGCAAGCCAGCGCTGGCGAGGTGACCGTGCTCGGTCATCCCGCCGGCAGCCTCGCCGCGCGGCGGCAGATCGGATTCCTGCCCGAGACGTTTCGCTTTCACCACTGGATGCACGCGTCCGAGTTCCTCGACTTTCACGGTCGCCTCGCCGGTCTTGATCGGGACACTCGTAGCAAGCGGACGCTGGAGATGCTCGAGCTCGTGGGACTCGCGCACCGTCGCCGCGACCGCCTGGCAACGTTCTCCAAGGGCATGCACCAGCGCATCGGCTTGGCGCAGGCCCTGCTGGCGGAACCGCCCCTGGTCGTGCTGGACGAGCCGACCTCCGCGCTCGATCCCATCGGCCGGCGCGACGTGCGCGACATCATCCGCGACCTTCGGGCGGTGGGCATCACCGTGTTTCTCAATTCCCACTTGCTCTCGGAGGTCGAGCAGGTGTGCGACCAGGTCGCCATCATCAACCGCGGTCGCATCGTGGCCGCCGGCGACCTGCGTGAGCTGCTGGCGGCGCGCGAGGTGGAGCTGCGCCTTGGGGAGGGCGCCGAGGCGGCCCTGCGGGCAGGCGGGGTCCAGCCGGTGTCGGCACAGCCGGCTGACGGCCGCTACGTCCTCACGGCCGCCGGCGACGAGGACATCGCCCGCATCACCGCCCATCTCGCCGGCGCCGGCGTCTCCATCTACGAGGTCCAGGTCCGCTCCAACAGCCTGGAGGACCTGTTCGTGCGCCTCGCGGACGCCACCGACCAATGAACCTCTGGGTCATCGCCGACCACACGCTCCGCGAGGCCGTGCGCCGCCGCGTGGTGCTCGCCGCCACGGTCGTCATCGGCGGCTTCCTGGCGCTCTACGCGGTGGGCGTGTGGTTTGGCTACCGCGACATCTCCACGGATCCCGACCTCACGATGTCGATGCAACGGGTGATCGTGGGCTTCATGCTGCAGGGCGGCATGTGGAGCCTCAATTTCGTCGCCTCGCTGCTCGCCATTTTCCTCGCGGTGGGATCCATCTCCGGCGAGATCGACCAGGGCACCATGCACGCCGTGGCCGCTCGGCCGGTGCGCCGCGCGCACATTGTGCTGGGCAAGTTCCTGGGCAATCTCATGCTCCTCACCGTCTTCATCGGCGTCTCGACCGCGATCATGATTGCCGTCGTCTCGATCATCACCGGGCAGTACGCCGAGCGTGCCTGGACGGCGCCCTTCGCCATGCTGTTCGCCGCCGCCATCTTGCTGGCTCTCACCATCGCGGGCAGCACGCGGCTGGGCACGCTGGCCAACGGCGTGGTGGTGTTCACGCTTTACGCGGTGGCGCTGGTCGGCGGCGTGATCGAGCAGATCGGCAACTTTCTCGACAATCCCGTCACGTTCGACATCGGCATCGCCACGAGTGTGCTGCTGCCCACGCGGGCGCTTTGGGACCTCGCCGGCGCACAGTTGGCCCAGGAGTCGGGGGCGGCGGGCGGTATGACGGGAGGCCCGTTCAGCTCACTGAATCCTCCGTCCGGCTGGATGCTGTTGGTGGCCGGTGTGTACTTGGTGCTGGCGCTGGCTTACGCAATTCGCGGCTTCCAACGTCGAGACATCTGACCGCCCCTCTACAATGCCCGCCATCAAGGCGGAACCGGTGGGTCCACATGGCTGATCCCCTGCGCGTCGCGGCCGTGGGCTGCGGCGACCACATGGTTGCCCGGCTGCTGCCGTCGATTCACGACGCTTCCGAGGTCGTACTCACGGCGGCCGTGGACACCGACCCGACGGCGACGCGAGAAGTCGCGCTCGGCGGCGTTCAGGCCTTCCACGACGCCGAGTCCATGGCCGCGAGCGGCGTCGCCGACGCGGCCGTGATCGCCGTGCCCCACGACGCGTTGGCAGACACGGCGCTGACGTGCATCAACGCCGGTCTTCACGTGCTCGTCGAGAAGCCCCTGGCTCGAAACCGCGCCGAGGCCGAAGGCGTCGCCGCGGCGGCGCGCGAGCGCGGCGTCGTCGTCATGCCCGGCTACTGCCTCCGCTTCCATCCCGCCCGCACGCATCTGCGCGACCTGCTGGCGCGCGGTCTGACCGGTGAAATCGTCGGCATCGTCGCGTTCAAGGGCGGTCCGCCGCTGAAAGGCTGGCTGGCCGAGCCCGCGCGCGGCGGCGGACAACTCGCCTTCGTCGGCAGCCACCTCGTCGACCAGGTGCTGTGGCTGCACCGCGCCCGGGTCGTGAGCGTGAGCGCGCGCGTCGTGAATCGCCACGACACCGGCAGCGACGAAACCTCCTCGATCCTGATGACGTTCGACGACGACGTGACAGCCGCGCTTGTGGTCTCGCAGGCATCGCCCGCGCACGGCGACGTAATCGACCTGGTCGGCCGCGCCGGCCGCCTGCGCAGCGACGTGTTTGCCGCCACGGTGGAAGTCAACGCCACCGCCAGTCGCACCTTCGACCGCCCCGCCACCCTGCATCACTTCGGCGACCCGTGGCAGGCCATGTTCGACGGCGAGATCGCCGAGTTTGCCCGCGTGGTGCGTCAGCGCACCGCGCCGGTCGTCACCAGCCTCGACGCCATCCGCACTCTCGCCGTGCTGGACGCGGTGCGCGAAGCGGCCGAGGCGGGCGGGTCCGTCGCCGTCGACGATCCATGGGACGGGCGCGGCCCACGGTCCGTCTCCCGGCGCGGTCCCGCGCGCATGCGGCTGCAGCTCACCTACCCCGCCGACAAGATCCAATCGCCGATCGTCAACGAGCTCGCACGGCGCTTCGACCTGCGGCTCGATATCCGCCGCGCGGACATCGACGGAGGCATCGGCTGGGTCCAGTTGCTGGTCGAAGGCGACCACGACGAGATCGACGCCGCCGTCGAGTGGACCGAGGCCCAGGGAATCCGCGTGGACCCGGTGGAAGGCGAGATCGTCGGCGGCTAGCGACTTCGATCGCAATAGCTCGAAACGACTCGAGAGCTTCACCCCAATCCGTTCGCCCTGAGCCTGTCGAAGGGGTGCCGAACGGATTGGGGTGCATGTCCGCCGTGGGTCATGTGATGCCTGGGGGCGTTCTACCGGTCGGAGCCGTCCATCACCGCCCGATAGAACGCCGCCGTCGCCTCGGCAATCCGCGCATGGGTGAATTCCGCCAGCACGCGCGCTCGTCCCGCCTCGGCAAGCCGCCCGCGCTCGTCGGCATGCTCGCGCAAGTCGACCAACGCCTGCTTGAGCGCCTCCACGTCGCCGGCGGGAACAATTCGTCCCGCCTCGCCCACCACCGCCGGAAGCTCGCCCGCGTCGGACACGATCACCGGCGCCCCGCAGGCCATGGCCTCGATGGCCGCGCGCCCGAACTGCTCGGTCCAGCCTCGCCGTCCCAGCGTCGGCAGCACTAGCACGTCAAGCCCCTGGTAGAAGTCCGGCATCGCGGCGCTGGGCAGCGCGCCCAGCAAACGCACGCGGTTGTCGCCCGCCGTCTGCCCGCGAATCGCCTCCTGCAGCGGTCCCGTGCCGGCGACGAGCAGCTCCACGTCGCCGTCGATCCGCCGCACCGCCTCCAGCAGCAGCTCGATGCCCTTCGCCTCGATCAACCGACCGGCATATCCAATGCGAAACGTGGCGCCGGGTTCACGGTCGCCGGGCGCAAAGAGTTCGGGATCCACGCCGAATTGCGGGATGACCGCCAGCCGGCCCCCGAAGCCCTTGGCCCGCAGCACCTCGGCCGCCGTCGGAGTCCCGGCGATGCCCGCGGCGCGCCCGAAGACGTAGCGCTCGAACCACGCGAACGGCGGTGGATATCGCCGCCGGATGTTCTGCCAGGCGAAAAAAACCACCCGCGCACCGCGACTGCGAGCGACGCGGCAGGCATGCACGGTCGCCGCGTTGTAGGGCTCTTCGTCGATGTGCACGATATCGGGCCGGAACTCCTCGACGGCGCCCGCGAGCCCCGGCCACCAGTGCAGGTGAAAGCGCCCGTTCAGCCGGAGCGGCTGGTAGCGCAGGCCGTATCGTGCGGGCGTGACCGGCTCGGCGCGCTGCCGCCGCCCGCTCTCGACCCAGGAATCGGGCGCCAGCGCCAGCAGATCGACCTCGGGCTGCGCGCCCAGGGCTTCGAGCTTGGCGTGATAGGCGCCCACCACCAGCGCCTTCGACGCCATGAGAATCTTCATCCCGCCGCCTTGGCGTAAACCGCCATCGTCGCCTCTGCCGCCCGCTCCCACGTGAACTCGCGCGCCCGTGCGATGCCCGCATCACGCAGCGACGCCGCTCGGTTTGGATCGCTCAGCACGTCCGCCACGGCAGTCGTCCAGGCCGCGGCGTCATTGGGACCTGCGAATACGGCGGCGTCGCCCAGGACCTCCGGAATCGACGTCGCATCGGATGCCACGACCGGAACGCCGCACGCCATGGCCTCCACCGGGTCCAGCCCAAACCCCTCGTAGCGCGACGGAAACACGAAGACGGCGGCGGCCCGGTAGAGGGCTGCCTTGTCCTCTTCCGGCACCTCGCCAATCACGTTCAGCCAGGGGGCGTCTCCATGATTGCGGAACCAGTCCACGTACACCGGGCTCTGGGGGCGGGGCGCGCGTCCCGCGACGACCAGGGCAACGCCGGTCGCCGACCAAATCTCCGGCCAGGCCTGGAGCAGCACGCCCAGGTTCTTGCGAGCGTCCAGCGCCCCCAGATACAGCGCAAAGCGCGCCGGAAGACCGAAGCGCCCACGAATCGCCGCGTCGCGGCCATCCGGCGTCGGGGTGAGGCTCGTGGCGATGCCGTTGTGAATCACGTGAATCCGATCGGCCGGCACGCCCAGCACCGTCGTCAGTTCGCGCCGGGTCCAGTGCGACACCGAGATCACGTGGCGGATACGCCGCAGCCCGGCGCGAGTCAGCAGGTTGTAGAGCCGCCGCGGTCGGCTGGCGCCGTACTCGGGCAATACGAAGGGAATGGCGTCATGCGCGGTCACGATGGCGCGCGATATGGCGATCGGCGGCGCGAGATGCGGCGCATGAAGCACGTCGCCCGAACGGCGGGCGGCCGCGGGCCATGCCGCTTGCTCCCACCACACCTTCCCGACGCGGCCCCGCGCTCCGCTCCCAGGCACGCGCTCCACGATCTCGATGTCCGGGTATCCCGCCCGCAGCGCGGCGACCAGATGCTCCAGGTGTTGACCGGTGCCCGTCAGCGGATATAGGCGAAAGAGGGCGTTGAGCTCGACGCGCACCGGAGGCTGGTGCGCCTAGCGGTTTTCGTTGATGCCGAACCGCCGGTAGACGCCCAGCGCCGTGGCGTCGTCTCCACTAAAGGCGACCTTGAGCGTCAGCAGCGCCGCGATCACGGCCCCGCCGATGGCGAACGTCCACGAGCCCTGCATGAGCCCGAACACCACCGGGATCGCCGCGTGAAGCACGCGGGCCGCGGGCACGTTGCGCCGGATGGCCAGAATCGCCGCCAGCCACACCCCAAAGAGCACCAGCAGCATGAGCGGGGCGGCTACCAGCAGCGCCCAACCCACCGTGGTGCTGCCGCGGCTCCCGCGAAACTTGGCGAAGAGCTGCCACATGTTGCCCGCGGTGAGCCCCGCCATGGCAACCATGAGACCGACGTCGTCCCGCATCGGCACCCACCAGTCGGCCGGATACTGCCATCCCCAGGGAAACCATCCCTCGGGAAACCACCCCGCCAGAAACACGGTGAGCGCCGCCAAGATGCCGTGGCCGACGATCGTGAGCAGGCCGGGCAGCTTGCCCACGTTGAACATCGTGTTGAGCACGCCCAGGTTGCCGGAGCCGATCCGTCGCAGGTCCGTCCGCTTCAGCACGGCGGACATGATCAATGCGACCGGCACGCTGCCAAGCAGGTAGGCCACAACGCCCAGGACGGCGTAGCTCAGAATGTCGGGAGGTGTCATACGCCTTGCCTCGGCCGCAGTCTACCGCTTCGCGGCGATCCCGCTGCCCTGGGGCGACGGCTCACCGCGGCGCGCCTCGGCGTACACGTCGAGCATCTGCCGCGCCGAGCGGGACCACGAAAAGTCCTCGAGCCGGCGCCTCCCGCGCTCCATCAGCTCCGCGCGCCGATCCGCATCCCGCACCACGCGCACGATGCCGGCGGCGATTGACTCGGGATCGTGCGGGTCCACCAGCTCCGCCGCATCTCCCGCCGCCTCGAGCATCCCGGATTCGTTGGACGTCACCACCGGGGCGCCGCAGGCGAACGCCTCCAGGATCGGAAGGCCAAAGCCCTCCGCAAAGCTCGGATACACCAGCACGGCCGCCCGGCGATAGAGCGCTCGCAGCGTCGCGTCGCTGGTTTGGCCGACGAATCGAACGCCGGGCGGTCCGGCCGACTCGATGTCGGCGAACACCCGCTCGCACAGCCAGCCCTCGCGTCCCACATGTACCACCGGCAACTGCCGGCCCAGTTGCCGCGCGCTCAACGCGGCCGCGCGGGCCAGCCCCCCGAGATTCTTCCGTGGATGAATCGTGCCCACGCTCAGCAGGTATTCCTCGGGCAGCCGCAGCCGTCGTCGCACCGCGGCCAGCTCCTCCGCGCCGTCACGCTCGTGGAAATCCGCGCTGACCGCGTTCGGCACCACCCGGATCCGGTGCGGGCGCACGCCGTAGCGCGTCATCAGGTCCCGGCGCGTGGTCTCGGAGACCGCGACGACCAATCGCGCCCGGTCGATCGACCATGGCACCGCGGATTCCAGAAACCGCCGCTGCGCCGGGTGCGCGTCCTCGGGCCGGGTGGCAAACGCCAGGTCGTGCACGGTGACCACGCCGGCGGCCGCGATGCGCGGCGGGAGGACGAAGTCCGGCCCGTGCATCACATGCAGAGGACCCAGCAGCGTCTCGATGGGCAGCGGCAATCGCGCCTTGTACCAGCCCGCCAGCATGACCCGAGGACTGAGCGGCAACCGCCGCAGCTTGACGCGCTCGTGCACGCCGAGCGCATCGGCCTCGGGCACCGGCCCGCGGTGGGCATAGACCAGGCGCAGGTCCGGACAGTCCGGCAGCCGCAGCATCGCGTTCACCAGCTCGCGCGTCGCGCGGCCGATGCCTTCCCGTTGGGTGGCGGCGGACGTGTAGTCGATGCCGACCCGCACGGGTTGCCCTACCGCTTCATTCGCGTCAACGCAAACATCGCCGCGCCGGTGACCGTGACGCACCAATAGGAAATGAACCGGTCGATGATCGCCACCACCCCCGCCGGCCCGGCGCTCACGCCGCCGGCCACCCGCAGCAGGCCGATGATCCCGCCATCAACCGCTCCCAGGCCGCCGGGGGTCGGAAACGCCAGCAGCAGCGACGCGGCCGCGCCGCTGAAGAAGATCGTGCCCAGGCCCAGCTCGAGCCCAACCGCCCGCGTCACCAGGGTCAGCCGGCCCATCTCCGCCGTCCAGATGACGAAGCTCAACAGCCAGAGTGAGGGTCCGCTGCGCCAGGTCCAGCTATCGAAGACGCCGCTGTGAAAGCGCTCGTAGATCTCCCCCACCCGCTTCGGAAAGCGTCGGAAAATCGGGCTGCCGAACAGCAGCATGGCGAACACCGCCGCGGCGAGCACGGCCAGCACCACGACCGCCACCACGATGATCCGGCCCACGTCCTCGCCAACCTCCGCCTGCTGCAGCACGAACACCGAGCTCACCAGCACGATCAGAATCAGGCTCACCACGTCGAGCACGCGTTCGGTGAACACCGTCCCCAGCGTGCGCGTGAGCGACGTGCCGTAGTTGGCGCGGGCCATGTAGGCCCGGTAGACGTCGCCCATCTTGAGCGGAATCACGCCGTTCACGAACCACGAGATGTAGAGGATCTGAAACAGGCCCCACATCGTGTATTTCGGCGTCGTCTCCTCATGCTTGACCGCGTTGTTCAGCAAGATGCGCCAGCGCAAGGTCCGCAGCGGAAAGTTCGAAGCGTAGACCACGAAGGCGGCCACGATCAGCCACGGATTGGCGCGCGACAGCCGATCCAGGATTTCCTCGATCGACAGGTCGTTCAGGAACCACACCAGCACCAGCAGCGCCGCGGCGATCGCAAAGCTGAGCAGCGTCCGGACGCTCAGAAAGCCGCGGCGAAGGGCCGGGCGGGCGACCAGCGGCCCCTCCGGTTCGGCGCCCTCCGGCGGGATCTCCCGCTCGTTCATGACGCCGCTCCCGTGCCCGGAGGCGCCTGCCGGCGACGGTGATCCCACTCAATGGCGTAGCTCAGTCCAATGAAGAGCGCGAAGACGAGACCCATGCCGTTCACGAACAAGCTGTCCACCAGGTTGTGCAACGAAAACGCGACCATACCGCCCAGCGCCCCGATCGTCGCCCACTCCCATGGCGCACCCCGCGCCCAATGCACCGCGCGGACGCAACGCCAGATCGCCCAGACGCTGAGCGCCAGAAACGCGACCGCCGCCGGCAATCCGGCCTCGGCCGCGAAGTTCAGATAGATGTTGTGCGCATGCCCCGGCAACTGCAAGAACGGCTCGAAGTTGAACCTGGAGTACGCCTGGTCGTAGTTGCCCGCGCCCACACCGATCAGCGGCGCGCTCATGAACATCCGCCAGCCGGCCTCCCACTGGGCCAGCCGCTCGCTGATGGCGAAGTCGTCGTCCACCACGATGCGCAAGGCGTCGCGAACCTCCGTTCGGCCTTCCACCGCCGCGCGCGCCGGATCGGGAAGCGCCCGTTCCAGGCCCCCCGTGAGCTGCCAGCCGGCGAAGGCCAGGAACCCGGCCACGATCAGCGCGACCGTCGCCGCGCCCAGTACGCGGACCCGCGGCATCGCCGCCAGCAGCACCACGGCCGTGCTCCCAATCATTCCAATCCAGGCTCCTCGCGATCGGCTGATCACCAGCGCTACCAGCACCAGCAGCCAGAGCGCGGCGATCCACGGCCGTCGCGACCGCCGGGCATAGATCGCCCCGGCCAGCAGCAACGGCAAGTGCAATCCAAGGTAACCCCCGAAGGGATTGGGCTGCTCGAAGGTTCCAAACGACCGGATCAGACCGCCCACGTTGAACGCCGCCGGCCCGATGCCCGTTATCGCCTGCACCAGCCCCACCGCGGCCTCCGCCGTCACGGCCACTCCGACCAGCCACGCCACGGCGATCCTGGCGTCGGCGTGCCGCAGCACATCCGCCAGCAGCACGACCGCCACGGCCACCTGCAGCCACTTGATGGTCTCCTTGAGCACTGGCGCCGGATCGGGGGCCAGCACGCCGGTGACACTCAACCACGCGGCAAAGACGACTATCGCCAGCGCCAGCCGGGGAATCTCGATCCGCCCGCGGCCGTGCCCCCCAAGCCACACCACCAGCGCCGCCCCCAATGCAAAGTCGCTCAGCCCCACCACCGACGGCCCGAGGGCAATCTCGCCCAGTCCGCGAAACGGGACCAGGGCCACGGCCGCGGCCGCCAGCATGGCCGTCGTGGACCGCGCGTCCGGCAGCTTGCCGGCGATGCGCAGTCCTCCGACCAGCACCACCCCGCCGAGCGCCACGAGCGCCATGCTCAGCAGCGCCGGCGGCGTTTGCACGATCGCCACGGCCACGAACCCGACAACCGCCAGGGCCGCCAGCCAACGCAGCCCGCGCGCTCGATCTTGCGCCGTCCACCACGCGGCGGCCGCCAGCGCCGCCCCAAGCACCGGCGGCGCCACCTGCAACACGCCGCCAAGCTCCGCCGCCGCCAGTGCTCCGTAAATCCCGGACACCACGACGGCGGCCAGCGCCAGCAACAGCTGCGGCGTCCAGGCCGAGACGAGGGCGCTTGGGCTAGTTCGGCTCAGCAAGCGCCAGATGCTCGCGGTACCAGTCAACCGTCCGACGCAATCCGTCGGCGGGCGCCACCTGCGGCTGCCAGGCCAGCACCTCGCGCGCGCGGCCGATGTCGGGACGCCGCCGCTGCGGATCGTCCGGGCGGGCCGGCACGTGGCGAATCTCGGACGACGAGTCCGCGATGTCGCGAATCCAATCCGCGTACTCCGCCACCGAGTGCTCGCTGGGATTGCCCAGGTTGAAGACCTGGCCGTCGGTGGCGGGCCGATACATCGCGCGGGAAATGCCCTCGGCCATGTCGGTCACAAAGCACAGGCTCCGCGTCTGGCTGCCGTCGCCCACCACCGTCAGCGGCTCGCCGCGCAGGGCGTTGGTCACGAACTCGATCGACATGCGCCCGTCCCCCACACGCATGCGGGGACCGTAGGTATTGAAAATCCGCACCACGCGCGCATTCAGCCCGTGCATGCGGCGTCGCATCATCACCAGCGCCTCGGCGAAGCGCTTGCTCTCGTCGTAGGGCGAGCGCAGCCCGATCGGGTTCACGTTGCCAAAGTAGGTCTCGCGCTGGGGGTGCTCCAGGGGATCGCCGTAGATCTCCGAGGTCGACGCCAGCAGCAGGCGCGCGCCGTCTCGCTGCGCCAGGTCACAAAGGTTGCGCGCACCGAGCGCGTTCACCCACATGATCTCCTCGGGAATGCGGTCGAAGTCCGTCGGGCTGGCCGGACTCGCCAGGTGAAACACCGCGTCCACCGGCTCTTCAACGTCCAGCGGCTCGCAAACGTCATGCTCGATCAACTGGAAGTCGGGTCGTCCCGCCAGGTGCGCCACGTTCTCGGGACGCCCGGTCAGAAAGCTGTCCACCGCAATCACGCGGCGACCGGACGCGAGCAGACCGTCACAGAGATGCGAGCCGATGAAGCCGGCACCCCCGGCCACGAGTGCCGTGTTCACGCGGACTTGGGGTCCTCACCGAAAAAACGTCGTTTGGAACCCCTTCCCTTTTCAAGGAGACCTTTGCGTAATCCCTCCCGCGGTGCCTGGAGCGCAGGTCCGACCCCCTCTCCCCTGGAGGGAGAGGGTTGGGGTGAGGGGGATCCGCAGCTCGGGCGAGGGGTATCGACCGTTCTTACAAAAGTCTGTTCGAGGGAAGAGGTTGGGATGGGGGTCATCGAGTGATATTCCAGGTGGGGCCGTTTGGTGCCCTCTCGCAGATGGCTGCGGGCGCCGGCATCACGCGGAATTGTTCAGACCTTCCCTAGGCGCCGCGCACCGACCACGCCAGCGCCATCCTGCGGGCGTCCATTCTATAAGGTCGGCGCCGAAGTCTCTCAACGACCGTCCGTCACTCCGGCGGAAGCCGGAGTCCAGGAATCCGGCTCGGTGGCCCGCGCTGCGTGCAGCGTGGGACCGGACACCCCTAATCTGAGGGTCCTCCGGGTAACTTCGGAGAAACGCCCATCGCCCCGCTCGTGGTGAGCCTGTAGCCGCTCGTGGTGAGCCCGTCGAACCACAGCGGCGACGACAGCTCAGAGCGGATGCGACGACCGGATCATGGAGGGGCGGTTCGCAAACCGCCCTGTCGTGGACTGAACAACCCGCTTCGGCTCAGTTCGCTGTCGGTTGTTACCTTCAAGTCGAGCAACCACCTCGCTAGCCGCCTGCACCCCAAGTGGAACCCCCCGACGACCTCGCGCTGACTCCACCGGAGAAGCACATGTGGCAAGCCGTCATGGGCGGCCAGCTTTGCACTTTCGGCAACGACGATCCGCGTGAACTTCTCTTCGACGACGAATGGGGACCGGAGCGCACCGTCCGGGGATTCGTGCTGGCGGCACTCCTCGTACGACTTCCGCCATGCGGAGCACCAGCAGTTCCACAAGTTGTGATCCAGGGTGCCCAAGTGACCGGTATGGTCGATCTGGATCTTCCCGATGAAATCGTCGGTATCCACCTTGATCACGCTCAGACCATGACAGCCCTCCTATTTGAGTCCTGCCTTTTCGATACTGATCTCTATTTCAGTTTAGGACAATTACACAGTCTATCTATAAGTCGCTGCGTCTTGTCGTCAATAAATGCCGAGGGAGTCTGGATTAAGGGTCGCCTGCAAATCACTGAGTCATTGATAAAGGGAGTCGTCAACCTGATAGACGCTGAGGTCAGCAGATCGGTAGTTATTTCGGACCTCGCAGTAACTGGGGAAAACGGGGTAGCAATAAATGCCTATGGCCTCAAAGTAGGCGGCAGCGCATTTCTATGTGACCACTCGATCGCAATCGGAAAGGTCCATCTCATGAGTGCGTCGATCGGTGGCAATTTAGGCTGCAATCAGGCAACGATCTATAATCTCGAAGGTCAGGCGCCCAACGCTGACGGCGCAAACATCCGGGGTAGCGTATTGCTGCAAGACGGCTTTCAAGCGACCGGCGAAATGCGATTCATCAGCGCACGAATCGGCGGCAAAATGATATGCGACGGAGCGAGCTTCAACGCACCCTATGCGGGCGATGCACTCGTAGCCGACACACTGAACGTCCATGACGATGTATCGCTCGCTTCAGGATTTCAGGCCACTGGATCGGTGCGGCTGCGAAATGCGCATATCGGTGGAAATCTCATCTGCGAAGGAGGACGATTCGATAATCCCGGACGCGTCTCACTCAGCATCGACGGATCCAAGATCAACGGCTCAGTCAACCTTTCTCTAGATGCCAAAGCTGGCTTCTATGCTGCTGGCGAGGTGCGGCTTCCAGGCGCATATATCGGCGGTGGACTTGTCTGCAAAGGTGGCCGAATCGAGAATGGCGGAGATCATGCCCTCCTCGCTGATGGTACCGACATCCGAGGCGGCGCGTTTCTACTAGACGGCTTTCACGCGGTGGGTGAGGTAAGGTTCGTCAGTGCTCACCTTGGTCGACATCTCGAAGTCATAGATGCAGTATTCTCTAGTAAGACTAATTCATCCCAAGTCTATGCCAGTGGTCTCATTCTGCAGAATGCTCGCATGGATATATTCTTTTTGCATGGTCCGAGTCTGCGAATCTTTGGGGAATTGGATCTGCGAGCTGCGCGAATCCGCGTGCTCAACGATGATCCCGAACGCCTATTCGCAAGCAGTACGACGCTAGGTCTCGATGGCTTTGTCTACGAGCAATTTGCTTTGGATTCGCCCCCAGACCTCAATACCCGCCTGCGGTGGCTTGAGATCCAACGACCGGGCTATCACCCTCAGCCATTCGACCAGCTTGCGGCCGTCTTTCGGAGCAACGGTCAGGACCATGAAGCTACGCAAGTGTTGATCGCCAAGCGTCGAAAGCGTCGGGGAACGCTTCCCAATCGGTGGCACAAGAGCTGGGACAGATTCTTGGATTGCTCGGTGCGTTACGGCTGGCAGCCGTGGCGGCCGCTGGTGCTCGGAGTCGGTGTATTTCTGGTTGCGCTTGCACTCGTCTTTGGTGCGGACCGGGCGGGCGTTGTCACCAGCCTCTCGGACACGCCATCACCGTACGACTGGTTCATCCACACGCTTGATGTGTTCCTTCCGGTTGTTGACCTGGGCGTCGAGTCGCGGTGGGTCATCAATGCTGAAAGCGGCGGCGGCGCCCTGGCAGTCGTGTGGTCTCTGTGGATTCTGAAGCTGGTGGGCTGGGGCACGATCACGCTTGCCCTGGCCGCCGTCACCCGAATCGTGCAGCGCGAGTAGACGTAGGTCTTGGCCGCGCCAATTTTGTGCACAGCCACACTCTCCATGACCCCGCACCCACCTAACACCCCCCTCCCAGCCCTCCTGGTCCTGGGCTCGAACCTGGGCGATCGGATGGGTCACTTGCGCTTCGCGGTGGCGGGGTTGGGGATGGTTGGACGCATCGATGCCGTGTCGCCGGTCTACGAGTCGCCGCCGGCCGGGCATATCCACCAGGGCCCGTTTCTGAACCTGGCGCTGCGGCTCACGACCGGGCTGGGGCCGGTGCGGCTCTTGATGTGGGGCAAGGGCCTCGAATTCGCCGCTGGGCGTCGGCCGGGCATCCCCTACGGCCCGCGCCCGCTGGATGTGGACATTGTGAGCCTGGGAGCGCTGACCATTGCGAACGGGCGCGTGACCATTCCGCACCCCCGCGTCGCCGAGCGGCCGTTCATGGCGGCCCCGCTGGCCGACATTGCCCCACGCGAGACGTTGGCGGGCCACGACGCGACGCTGGCCGAGCTCGACCGCCGGCTTGGCCGCGAGGACCTCACGCCGGTAGCGGGTCCGGATGCCGTGTGGACGAGGCAGTGCCTTTCCTGAGCGAAGCCTTCGACGGAGTCGTTTGCGTCGCCCCTCCGTCGTTCCGGCGGCGCCTGTCCCCGCGAGTGGAGACCCTTGCAGAATCCAGCCGCGCTTGGGGATGACCGGGCGCCCTCTGTCCGCGCCCAGGTTCAATGAAGGGTGGATTCCCGCCTTCGCGGGAATGACGAAGGGTTACGCCAACGCCTTCGAGGGCGGAGGCCGGAAGCCAGTTCGGTCGAGTTTGGATGCACGCCGGATGCCTGGCGTCGGGCGGGTCTGAGGCCCGCCCCTACCGGATTTCAACAAGGTCTCAAGAGGGGAGAGGCGAACGGACCGCGGCGACCAAGCCGAAATACGTCATGCGCCGGCCTAAGCGAGCCACCAGCGGGGATCGCGCTGGCGCACCTTCGGCCTGTGAAATAATCCGCCGCCCCCGCGCCTCCCGAAAGCCGCCTCGCATTCGCACGGAACCAGACCTCCCCGCCGCGCGACGCCGCGTGATCGATGCCCTTCATCGCGCGCGGCGTCCCTTGGTGCTGTCGCACCGGGATTCGGACGCCGACAGCCTGGGCTCCGCGCTGGCGCTCGGCGGCGCCTTTGCCCAGCTTGGCGTGGAGGCGGTGTTGGCCGTCCACCAGCCGGACCGCATTGCCCCGCCCTTGAACGAGCTTCCGGGCGCGGCCGCCGTCGTTCCCCTCACCGCCGAGCTTGGGGCCGCGCACCGCGACGTGATCTTCGTCGTCGATACCGCCAGTCCCGCGCTCTTGGGCGGCGAGCCAACCACACGTGACGCGCTCTTGAGCAGCCGGCCCGTCGTCAACATCGACCACCACGACTCCAACCAGCACTACGGCGCCGTCAACTACGTGGAGACCGCCGCCGCGGCCACGGCCGAGGTTTTGTGGGGGCTGCTGACGGAGGCCCGCATCCCGCTGACGGCGGACATGGCGACCAATCTGCAAGCGGGCCTGGTCGGCGACACGCTCGGGTTCCAAATCGCCGACACCTCGCCTCGCACGCTGCGGGCAGCGGCCGGCTTGCTGGAAGCCGGCGGCGCGACGCACGGCCTCCCGCGGCGCGTGCTCAATGCGCGCACCATCCCGGCCACGCGCCTGTATGGCGCCGCCCTGGCGGCGGTGCAAACCACGGCCGACGGTCGCATCGTCTGGACCTGCGTCACCCAGGCCATGGCGGCCTCGGTGGATGCCAGCGTGCACTACTCGCACGGATTGCCCAATGCCCTTCAGGAAGTCGTGGGCGCGGAGATTGCAGCGGTGTTCTATGAGCTCGACACCAAGAGGACTCGCGCCAGCCTGCGTTCCACCGGGCGCCCGATTCGGGAAGTCGCCGAGGAGTACGGCGGGGGCGGCCACCAGCTCGCGGCCGGCCTCACGATTCAGCAGCCGATCGAGGCCGCTCAGCGCCTGGTGATTGACCGTCTCCAGGCCCTGCTCGGGAGCTGAGCGCCTCCATCGAGGCGGCATTGGCGATTGCTAGACTCAGCGGGCGCGCGGTAAAGGGACCCGCGCCATTCCCTGTCCCGTAGTCCGTCCACACGACTCAGTGGGCGGGGGCACGGCCTAGAGGCGAGGTCGATGCGCAAACGGCTCTCCCGGCTGGCGCCGATCATCATCTTGGGCGTCACGGCATGGCTGCTCGCCGCCTGCGGTGACTCCGAGGTCGTCGCCGAACCGGTGACGGTGACGCCAACGCCGACGGTTGTCGAGATCACCGTCGCCCCGACCGCGCCCCCCACACCCGCTCCAACGCCCGAGCCCCAGCAAACGCCGAACATCCAAACGCCAACCGCGTCGCCACAGAACCGCACCGCCACGCCCCTGCCAACCGCGCCCGTCACGCCGACCGCCGCGCCGCCGTCGACACCCGCGCCGGTCGCCACCCCGGCGCCCACCGCGCCGCCACCGTCCGCCAACAGAACCCCGACCGCCATCGTCCCCCCGCCCGACGCGCGAGCCGCCGTGGGTCGCGTGGACACGGCCGAGGGAGTGGACGGCCTCCAGCGCCCCGTGGGTGAAACCAGCACCTTCGAGCCCAACCAGCGGGTCTACATCGCCGTCGAGTTCCTCAACGTCACGGCCGGCGCCGAGCTCGGCTTTTCCTGGCAGGCCGCCGAAGGCTGCCGCGGCAGCTACTCCCTGCCGGCCCGGTCGCCCATGCGGCGCGGCTTCTTTGGGTTCTACATCGACGAGACCGAATGCCTTGGCCGCTATTTCGTCCAGATCCTGGTGGACGGTGTGGCCCACGCCGGAATCACGTTCTCCATCGGAGCCGCCCAGCCCAGCGGTTGACCCCTGACGCCGCCGATGGTTTGCTGCGTACATCCCCGCTCCACGACTGCCCGAGGTGCCCCGTGAAGGTGACGCGCGTTTCCGCCGAGGTCTACGCCAAGCCGCATGACCCGCCGATCACCAACGGCAAGTACACCTACACCCACTCCAAGAACGTCGTCGTCCGCATCCAGACCGACGAGGGCATCGAGGGCGTCGGCATTTGCGGCGGTCTCGGCCTCCCGTCCGGGCGCGACGTGCTGGTCACCGTCATCGATAACATGTCCGAGGCCGTCATCGGCGAAGACCCGTTCAACGTCGAGCGCATCTGGGACCGGCTCTACCAGCCCAAGATCTTCGGTCGCAAGGGCCTCACCACGCGCGCGCTTTCGGCCATCGACATCGCCCTGTGGGACGTGATTGCCCGAGCCGTGGAGCTTCCGCTCTACCGGCTCCTGGGCGGCTACACCGACGAGGTGCGCGCCTACATCGCCGGCGGCTACTACGCCGAGGGCAAGGGCATTCCCGAGCTGCAGGACGAGATGCTCGGCTATGTCGAGCAAGGCGCCACCGCCGTCAAGATGAAGATCGGCGCAGTGTCGCTGCGCGAGGACGAGCGCCGCGTGGCGGCCGTGCGCGACGCCATCGGCGACGAGGTGGACCTGCTGGTGGACGCCAACAATGCCTACGTCACGGCCGACGCCGTGCGCATGGCCCGCATCCTTGAGTCCTACGACGCCTTTTGGTTCGAGGAGCCCGTCTCGCCCGACAACATGGCCGGCAGCGCCGCCGTCGCCAATTCCTCCAGCGTGCCCGTCGCCGCCGGTGAGAACGAGTACACCCGCTGGGGCTTTCGCGAGCTGTTCGAGTCCGACGCAGTGCGCATCGCCAATCCCGACGCCATGGTCCTTGGCGGCATCACGGAATACCGCCGCATCGCCGCCCTGGCCTCGGCCTACGAGATCCCCATCGCCCCGCACGGCCTGCAGGAGATTCACATTCACCTGCTGGCCGCATTCCCGTTCCCGCTGATCCTCGAGTACTACAACCCCAACGTGGCCGGTCTCAACGAAGTCATGTTCCACGAGAAGCTGGAGCTCACGGACCGCGGCACTGTGATGCTGCCGCAGGGGCCCGGGCTGGGCGTCGAGTTCAACTGGGACGCCCTGCGGCAATACCGCGAGGAGTGACTCCCGACGGGCTCGGCGACATCGAGCTGCGTCCCGCCCGTGAGGGCGATATCACCCAGTTCGACCGGCTGTGGGCCGAGGCCGAGCGGGAAGACCCGTCGCCCGACGACGATTCCCTGCCGCTCTACGCCCACGAGCTGACCACCGGCGCCGTCTGGGTCGCCGCGCGCGGCGACCGCGTCGTCGGCATGGCGGCCGCGCTGATCCGCGGCGACGTGGCCGTGCTGGCGGAGCTGGCCGTCGCGGCCGACGTGCAGGACCGCGGCATTGGACGGCGCCTGCTGGCGGCCGTCATGCCCGCCGACGTCCCCGAGCGCTTCACGCTGAGCTCGAGGGACCGGCGCGCCGTCGGTCTCTACGCCCGCGTCGGCATGACGCCGCGCTGGCCGGTCTACGAGTTGCGCGCGGAGCAATTCGACCTCCAGTCGCTGGACGGCGGTGTCGAGGCCGCGGTGGCCGCCGTGGACGACCCGGCGTTCATTGCCTGGGACGCGCGCGTCGGCAAGCGTCACCGACCGCAGGACCTCACCTTCGTGGCCAACGAGGTGGCCGCGCAGCCGCTGTGGTTCCGGCGCGGCGGCGCGACCGTGGGCTATGGCCTCGTGGCCCAGCGCATGGCGGACGAACCGAAGCAGTCGGGCACGTACGCCCTCGGCCCGCTCGGGGTTGGCGACCCCGCCGACGCCGGCGCCTGCGTGGCGGCCGCGCTGAAGTGGGCCCGGCCGCGGGCGCGGGCGGTGCGCCTTGACGTGCCCGCCCCGCACCCAGCCCTTGCCCCATTGCTGGAAGCCGGATTCCGCATCGTGGAGGACGACCAGGTGTTCTGCTGCAGCAGCGCGGCGACCGCCGCCGACCTGGCGTCGTACCTCCCTACCTTCGTCGAGATCTACTAGACGCTCGTCAGACCGACGCCTGCCCGGCCTCCGGTTCGACCACGCGCGAGCCGTGTGGAACTATCACCCGGTTCGATCCCGACGCGAGTGCGATGCGACCAAACACACTGCGTGAATTGCTCAACACCGGCCAGCCGTCGGTCGGCACCCACATCCTGGTCTCATGGCCGGGCGTGGTGGAACTCGTCGGACAGACCGGCGTCATCGACTACGTGGAGTTCGTGGGCGAATACGCGCCCTACGACCTCTATTCGCTGGAGAACATCGGGCGGGCCATCGAGCTGTTCGACCACCTCAGCGGCATGATGAAAGTCGAACAGGAGCCGCGGACGCACCTCGCGATTCGCTCCATCGGCTCGGGCATCCAGAACATCCTCTTTGCCGATGTGCACTCGGCCGAAGAGGCGGCGGACTGCGTGGCGGCGGTGCGCGCCGAAACACCGTCCACCGGCGGGCGGCACGGGGCCGGTTCCCGGCGCGACGTGGGCTACGGCTGGGAAAGCGCCGGCGGGGGGAAGGCCTTCGTCCAGGCGCTCGAAGATTCCGTGGTGGCGCTGATGATCGAGAAGGACGGCGCCGTCAAGGACATCGAGAACATCCTCGCCGTCAAGGGCGTCGACATGCTCCAGTTCGGTCCTGCCGACTACGCCATGAGCATCGATCTTCCCGGCGAATACTGGCATCCCCGCTGTAAGGCGGCGGAGGAGCACATCATCAAGACCGCGCTTGCCATGGGCAAGCACCCGCGCGCCGAGATCAGCTCGCCCGACCAGGCCAAGTACTACCTGGACCAGGGCGTGCGCCACTTCTCGATCGGCACCGACGTCCAGATTCTGCGCGACTGGTGGGCGCAGAACGCGGAGGGCGTGCGGGACGCGATCGCCGGGCACTAGGCCCGAGGCAATCTCGGTGCACGCCGTCGTAGCGCTCGGCGGTGACGCCGAGCCGACCCACGTCCGGCGGGCGCTCGCGCGCGCGCAGATTGTCATCGCCGCCGACGGCGGCGCCGCCCACGTTGAGGCTGCCCGGGGCGTCTGCGACGTGATCGTTGGAGATCAGGACTCGGTTCCGGCCGCGACCCTCGACCGAGCGCGCGCCGCCGGCGCGGACATCCGCGATTTCCCCACCGCCAAGGACGCCACGGACGGTGAGCTGGCGCTGCGCGAGGCCCTGAGCCGTGGAGCTACGTCCATCACCATCGTCGGCGCGTTGGGCGGACCGCGGGTGGATCACCTGCTGGCCAACGTCGGGCTGCTGGCGCACCCGGACCTGCGCGACGTCGACGCCGTGATCGAGGACGCCGCGCATCGGATCTGGCTCGTCGGCGGATCGTCGGCCTGGCGCGGCGCGGCCGGCGACTGCGTGACCCTGCTCGCCGTCGGCGGCGACGCACACGGCGTCACCACCCAGGGTCTTCGCTATGCCCTGCGGGACGGTGTGCTCCCGCACGGCTCCAGCCTCGGGGTCAGCAACGAAATGACCGATCCGCAAGCCGAAGTCTCCGTCGCCCGCGGCTCCGTGCTCGTGATCCACGAGTATCGCCGAGCCGCCGGCTAAGGCGTACATCGGTGGCCCGCGCTGCGTGCAGCGTGGGAGTTCGCGCCGGCCTGACGACCTGACTCCCTGACGTGCCATTCCCAACGCCGTGAGGATTCCGCGGACGCTGGGCCCGCCCCCGGCCTCTTAAGTTTCTCGCTCCGCTCGAAATGACATGGCGAGGGCTGAAAATGACAGCGGTGTTGCCATGTAAAAAAAGTCCACGCCCGCAATGTGCGGTGTAGAATCTTGGGCCGGGGGGCAATGGCGCCCGCTCTGGTGAATCTGGAGGCCGATGATGGGATCCAGGAAGAAAGTCCTCGTGGGGACCGCAGCGCTCGCCGCCGCCGTCGGGACGCTACTTGGTATATGGCTTTGGCTGCTGTATTCGCCCATCCCGCCACCTACCGAAGCCGTGTCCATCCCCAGCGCTACCGCGGCGATCCAGCAATCGGGCGTCTCGGCGAGCGGCTTCGCCGCAGGGGTGGCGGCCATGCTGGTGGGCGTGATCTACGTCAGCGCCGTCGCGGCGATCCTGTGGTTTCTGCTCGCGTTGGCCTGGCGGGCCTTCGTGCACCTCGGGCATCGGCACCGGGAATACGAACGGCGGCACACGGGCGTCTGACGCGAGTCCAGATCCGGTGGCCCGCGCTGCGCGCAGCGTGGGACTGGCCGCCGCGCCCTCCCCCTCCGAGTCGTTCGCCGCCCGCCGCCGGACCGCCACGTCCGTCATTCCGAACGCCCCTCCTGTCATTCCGAACGCCCCTCCTGTCATTCCGAACGCAGTGAGGAATCTAAGGCCGCTGCGTCTTCTCCCGGCCCCTTAGATTTCTCGCTCCGCTCGAAATGACAGGGGTGAGACGCCAGACTAGCCATCCCGTAGGCCGCGAGGTTCTTCAGACGCTCGTGCACGGGCGGATGGGAGTCGGCAGACGCAGGCTCGAGCCTGTCAGTCCTTCGAAGAAATCTCCGCCACCATGGTTTCGACCAGGCTGGACGGATTCGACGGAAACACCCTATCGCTGTGGAAACTCCCCTCCCGATAGTCATTCGACGTTCGCGACAGCCAGGCCATTCGCGCGCGCCACTGTCCGCCGCCGCCCCCGTTCTTGAGCAGCCGCAACACTTCGAGACGCGCCTCCGCCCGTGCGCGAAGGAAGTCACACGCGAAGTCCTCGTCGCCGTGAATCCAGTTGTCCAGAGTCTTTCGCGTCACGCCCGCCAACGCCGCGCAATCTCCCAGCGTCAGGCCGTCGCCAGCCGCAGCCACCAATCGGCGGCGCACTTTCGGGGTGAGCTTTGTGGGTCGTGCCATTGCGTTACCATTGTAATCAAATTGTATCCAGCGCCCCAAAGGCATTTTTCACAGATCGGAATATAGTTCGTATTCGAAGTTAAAGCCCGAACGTGTATAAAAACCCCGCCCACCGCCTCGCGGGATTCCGCCCCGGCAGCCCATAGACTTGAGCGCCGGCACGGAGTTGCGTGAGCCGGGGGGCGCACGTGGTGGAACTGGAGCTGTTCGGCGAGCTGGCGGTCATTGGCGGACTGGCCGTGGCCACCGCGATTGGGCTGCATCGCTTCGGCCTTCCGTCGACCGTCGGCTTCCTCGTCACCGGCGCCATCGCCGGACCGCACGGCCTCCGACTGGTCGGCGACCCGGAGCACATCGAGCAAATCGCCGAACTGGGCGTGATCCTGCTCCTGTTCGCGGTTGGGCTCGAGTTCTCCCTCACGCGCCTGCGCTTCATCTGGAAGGCGGTCGCGTTCGGCGGCTCGTTGCAGGTGGGCGTCACGACGCTGGCCACGCTTGCCATTTTGGTAATCGCCGGAGACACCGTCGCGCGCGGCATTGTCTTCGGGCTTGTGGTGGCGCTCTCGAGCACGGTGGTCGTGCTGCGCGTGCTCACGGTTCGCGGCGAGCTGGATGCGCCGCACGGACGCTTCATCGTCGGGGCGCTCATCTTTCAGGACCTCTTGGTGATCCCGCTGACGTTACTGGTGCCGGCGCTGGCCGGCGGCGAGGGCACCGGAGTCGCCGTGGAGGTCGCGTGGGAGCTGCTTCGCGCGGCATTGGCGGTGGTCGCCCTGCTCGTCGTGGCGCGATTCCTGATCCCGCGAGTCTTTCGCGCCGTGGACGCCACCCGCACGCGCGAGGTCTTTCTGCTCACCGTGATCTCGATCGCCCTGGGCTCCGCCTGGCTGATGAGCCAGCTCGGGCTGTCGGTGGCCCTGGGCGCGTTCCTTGCCGGAATGCTCCTCGCCGACACCGACTACGGGCACCGCGCGACCAGCGACATCATTCCCCTGCGCGACGCATTTACCAGCTTTTTCTTCATCTCGCTCGGGATGATCTTCGATTGGCGGGTGTTCGCGGACTCCCCCCTGCTTGCGGTGCTGATCGTTCTCGGCCTCGTCTTCGGCAAGGCCCTGGTGGCCTCGCTGGCGGCGCTGGCCATGCGAAACCCGGCGAGCGTGGCCTGGCGGTCGGGCATCTCGCTGGCGCAGTTTGGCGAGTTCGGCTACGTGGTGCTCCTGATCGGCGCCGGCGTGGGACTGGTCACCGACCTGGAGCTGCGCCTGGTTGTCACGACGGGCGTCGTCAGCATCGTGATTTCGCGGATCCTCATGCATTGGACCGGCGGCCTGCATGCGGGAGAGACCCTGCTGCGCCCGCTGGAACGGCTGCTGCGCGCCCGCGGCATGGACGAGCCGACGGCGCAGGACGCCCGCCTCAGCGACCACGTGGTGATCGCGGGCTACGGCGTCGCGGGCCGGCTGCTCGCGCGCACGCTGGCACAGGCGGACGTGCCCTATGTGGTCCTGGAGGTCGACCCCGACCGCGTGCGTGAGGGTCAGCGCGAGCACGCGCACGTCTACTACGGCGACGTCACCAGCCACGAGGCGCTCGAGCACGCGCGTCTCAGTCACGCGCGCGTGCTGGTCATGCTGGTCAACGACCGCGTGGCCATGCGCCGCGGCATCGGACTCGCGCGGGCCGATTGCCCGGACGTCCCGATCCTCGCGCGCACTCGCTACCTGTCCGACCGCGACGATCTGGTCGCCCTGGGAGCCGACCACGTCGTGTGCGAGGAGGTGGAAGGCGGCACCGAGATGACCGCGCGCGTGCTCAAATCCCTGGGTCTCGCCACGCCCGCCATCTACGACGAGATCAACACCGCGCTCGGCTCATCGACCGACGAGTTTCTCACCGGGGCGATGGACGACTGGACCGAAGCCACCGATCGAACGCCGTGACCGACCTTCAGTCAGGGGCCAAAACGGCGCATTCGTGCGATGCCGCGGGCAGAGGCTTAGAATTAGGCGAGTGACCGTGCCGCGATCGCCGTGATCGCCACGCGCAGCGAGTAGCGCCTCATATGGAAAAGAACACTCTCACCGTCAAGCGCGGGCTGGCCCAGATGCTCAAGGGCGGCGTCATCATGGACGTCGTCACGGCCGAACAGGCCAAGATTGCCGAGGACGCCGGCGCGGCGGCCGTCATGGCCCTCGAGCGCGTGCCCGCCGACATTCGCGCCCACGGCGGCGTGGCGCGCATGGCCGATCCCGAGAAGATCATCGAGATCCAGGCGGCGGTGACCATCCCGGTGATGGCCAAGTGCCGCATCGGCCACTTCGTCGAAGCCGAATTGCTTCAGGCCCTGGGCGTGGACTACGTCGACGAGTCCGAGGTCCTGACGCCGGCGGACGAGGCGCACCACGTGGACAAGCACGGGTTCGACGTGCCGTTCGTCTGCGGCTGCCGCAACATCGGCGAGGCGCTGCGCCGCATTGGCGAGGGCGCCGCCATGATCCGCACCAAGGGCGAGGCCGGCACCGGCGACGTGGTCGAGGCCGTGCGCCACATGCGCGCGGTCATGGGCGATCTGCGCCGGCTCACCACCATGCGCGAGGACGAGCTGGCGACTTTCGCCAAGGACGTGCAGGCGCCGCTGGACCTGGTCGCGTCGGTAGCCCGCGAGGGCCGCCTGCCGGTGGTGAACTTCGCCGCGGGCGGCGTGGCCACGCCGGCGGACGCGGCGCTGATGATGCGGCTCGGCGCCGACGGCGTTTTCGTGGGCAGCGGCATCTTCAAGTCCAGCGACCCCGCCATTCGCGCCAAGGCCGTGGTGGAAGCCACCACCCACTACCAGGACGCCGGCATCATCGCCACCGCCTCCCGCGGCCTCGGCGAGCCCATGACGGGCATTGCCCGCGACACCCTCGCGCCGGAGGAGCTCCTCGCAACCCGTGGGTGGTAGGCCGCCGCGCGCGTGACCCCCGTCATCGGTGTGCTGGCCCTGCAGGGCGATTTCGCCGAGCACACCGCCATGCTGCGCGGGCTCGGGGTCGAATCGCGCGAGGTGCGCGTACCCCGCGACCTGGAGGGTATTGACGGGCTGGTGATTCCAGGCGGCGAGAGCACGACGATCGGCAAGCTGCTGGAGATGTACGCGCTGCTGGAGCCGGTCCGCGATCTCGGCGCGTCCGGGTTTCCAATCTGGGGAACCTGCGCCGGGTTGATTCTGCTCGCCAAGGACGTGGGGAAGTCGCAGCCGCTGCTAGGCCTGATGGACATGACGGTCGAGCGCAACGCCTTCGGTCGCCAAATCGACAGCTTCGAGACCGAGCTCGACGTCGAGGGCGTGCCGGGCGGCGCGTTTCACGCGGTGTTCATTCGCGCGCCGATTGTTGGCAGCGTGGGCGACGCGGTGGACGTGCTCGCGAGGCTGGACGACGGCCGCATCGTCGCGGTGCGGCAAGGCAACCTGCTTGGCACGGCCTTCCATCCCGAGCTGACTGCCGACGCGCGCCTGCACCGCCTCTTCGTCGACATGGCGCACGCCGCATGAGCGACGCCGGCTCCACGCTCCGGTGGCCCAGGCTGCGTGCAGCCTGGGAGTTTTCCCCGGCCAGGAATCGCCCCCTCGTCCCCGCATCAGGATTGGAACACTCGATGTCTTTGTTCGGCGAGGAGACGTCTGCGAGTCCTTGTAAGGGCGGGTTTGAAACCCGCCCCTACCGCGGGCAGGCGGCAACCGCATGAACGTCACCGGCTCCACACTCGGTCCCTGGCACATTCCGACCATTGTCGGGACCTTCGTGCTGGCCAATCTGCCGCGCGTGGACGTGGTCACCTACCAGGGTCGCCATGTGCCGGCGCTCATGGCCGCCGGCGCCGCGCTGCCCACCGTGGCGCCCGACCTGCAAGCGGTTGGGGCCTGGACCGGCGCGCGTCTGCGTGGATTCGGCCTGCTGCGCTGCGCCCCGGCGGCGCGCCGCGCCAGCGTCGAGGCCCTGACTCTGCTGGCGCCGCGTGTATCAGCTACATCCGGCGACCCAGCCGGCCCGCTCCAACTGGAAACCGCCGAGGCCATGCTGCAGCGGCTTGCCGGATGCGCCGCCGCCCAGGGACGTCCGATCCTCGCGGCGCGCCTGTGGGAGAACAGCCCGTACGCCTCGGCCTTCACCGCCGGCGGCTTCTCCTCCGCGGCCATCGAGCACGAGTACGAGCGAGCGCCGGGCCCGGTGAGCGCCGTGCCGGAGATCGACGGACTGCGACCGCAGGAAGCCCCCGATGCCTGGGACGTGATGCAGCTCTATCGCGCCACCACGCCTGCCGCCGTGCAACGCGCCGAAGCGCGCACCATGGAGGAAATGGAACAACCGCCGCCGCGCAGCGCCGGCCTCTGGCGGTGGCTGAGCGACGTTGCCATCGAACGCCACGTGGTCGCCGACGAGCACGGACTCGTCGCCTGGCTGGAGCTGCGCATGGACGCCGGGGAGAGTCATCGGCTGACGCTCATGCTCCACCCGCGTGGCCACCACCAGGCGCGCGCGCTGCTGCACTGGGCGCTGTGGCGATTGGGCGCCGCGGCGCCGCGTCCCGTGCGCATTCAGATCCGCGAACCCGACTCGCCGATCGGCTCGGCCCTCGACGCGCTGGGATTCACGCACGCCAACAGCCACGCGCTCATGGTCAGGGAGGTGGCGGTGCCGGCGGCGGCGCAGGTGCGCGGCGTCGTGCTGGACGGAGCGCCCGGATAGCCCATGGAAGCAACGACCACGCCCCCCGCCGCCGCCAACGGCCCGGTGCCGCATCCCGCGGCGTCCGACGGCGAGGAACTCGAGCGGCTCCTGGCGGCGCTTCCGCCCTCAATTCGGGATGCCCTCCAGGCGCTGCCCGACTGGGACACCCTGGTCGAGATCGTGCTCGATGTCGGCCGCTTTCCGGAGGCCCGGCTGGACGCCCGGTCGGTGGCGCTGCTGGAGCGCGAGGTCACGGGCGACGACTTGGATCAAGTCGTCGCAACCGTGGGCGCCTTTACGGCCGACAATCGCGCCGGCATCGCCCGCACACTGCATCGGTTCTCGGCGCTGCGCAATCGCTCGGGGCGCATCGTCGGTCTCACCATCCGGCGCGGACGCGCCCTGCACGGCACGACGCACGTGGTGGCGGACATCATCACGTCGCGGCGCAACCTGCTGCTGCTCGGCCCGCCGGGCGTCGGAAAAACCACCATGCTGCGCGAGATCGCGCGCGTGCTCGCCAACGACGCGGACCGCCGGGTCGTCGTGGTTGACACCTCGAACGAGATCGCGGGCGACGGCGACATTCCCCACGCCGGCATTGGGCGGGCGCGCCGCATGCAGGTGGCGCAACCCGACCTGCAGCACCGCGTCATGATCGAGGCGGTCGAGAATCACATGCCGGAAGTCGTTGTCGTCGATGAAATCGGCACCGAGGCCGAGGCCCGCGCCGCCCGCACCATCGCCGAGCGGGGCGTGCAGCTCGTGGCCACCGCCCACGGCCAAACGCTCGAAAACGTGCTACTCAACCCGTTGCTGGCCGACCTGGTCGGCGGTGTCGAGGCGGTGACGCTGGGCGACGAGGAGGCGCGCCGCCGCGGCACGCAGAAGACCGTGCTGGAGCGCCGCGCGCCGCCCAGCTTTCACACGCTCATCGAGCTGCACAGCCGCGACTCGTTCGTGATCTACACCGACGTGGCCGAGACGGTCGACGCCGTGCTGCGCGGCCTGCCGGCCCCCGGCGAGCGCCGCGTGCGCCTGGCCGACGGGCGCACCGAGCGCGAGACGTTCAGCGAGCCGCCGCAAGACTCCGAGCGTCCCGCCGCAGCCGTACGCGGACCGGGAGCCTCGCCGCGCAGCCGCGCATCCTCGGGAACCTTGCAGATTCTCCCGTTCGGCGTCGGGCGCAATCGGCTGGAACAAGCCATCATCAATACCGGCATCGACGCGCGCCTCGCGCGCGACCTTGGCGGCGCCGACATCGTGATGACGCTGCGCAGCTTCTACCGGCGCCGCCCCCGCCTGCTGCGCGACGCCGAGGCCCGCGGCACGCCGGTCTACGTGCTGCGCAGCAACACCGTCTTGCAGATGGAGTCGTGCCTGATGGAGATGGTCGAGGACGGCGCAACGGTCGACGGCGACGCGCCGTCGCGAATCGGCTCAGGCGCCGCGGGACCGTCGCAGCGGCTGCGCCTGGCGCTGACAAAGCCCCGCTCGTGACCGTCGACGGCCGGCGGCGCGGGCTGTTCATCGCCTTCGAAGGGCCCGAAGGCAGCGGCAAATCCACCCAGGCGCAGCTGCTGGCTCAGCGACTGCGATGGGCTGGACTTGACGTGCTGCTGACCCGCGAGCCCGGAGGAACCGATTTCGGTGAACGGTTGCGGGAGCTGATGTTGGATGAACGGTCGTTGCCGGACATGCAACCGCGGGTGCAAGCACTTCTTATGCTCGCGGCGCGTGCCCAGCACGTCGCCGAGCGCATCCGTCCGTGGCTGCGAAGTCGGGGCGTAGTGATTTGCGACCGTTTCTCGGGGTCGACAATCGCCTATCAGGGAGCTGGTTTCGGCCTCGACACCAGAACTCTGGATGCGATGAACAGGTTTGCAGCGTTTGGCGTGCGTCCAGACTTGACGGTGCTATTGGACCTGGATGTGCGGCTCGGTCTTGCGCGCAGCTATCGACAGCGCGGCGACGATTGGGAGAAGGCCGGCGGTATGAACGCGGAGAAACTAGATTTTCACACCCGCGTGCGGAACAGCTATCTGGATCAAGCAATATGGCAGGACTGGAAGGTGCTCGACGCTTCGAGGCCGCGGGATGAGTTGCATGTAGCTGTTTGGCACATCGCAGCTCAGCAGATCGCCACGCGCAAACTGCGTGTAGCGGATGCGGTACAGCCCCCGCTTCCATTGGGAGGGCAGAGTGAGGCGTTGGCGCTCGATGCGTGGAGGAAAGCACTGGTTAACGCCGGCATGCTGCAACCATTGACCGCAGTGCAGCCTCCGCTGCCATTGGGGGCATGGGGCGAGGAGTTGGCGCTCGAAGCATGGAAAGACGCACTAGCTAGCGCAGGCATGCTGCCGCCCGCAATTCCACAACAGCGCACCCTGCCACTGGATGTGTCTCTGGAGTGGTCCCCCGAGCCGCCGACTGATCAAGCCGGTCCCGCGTGAAGCTTTTCATCATCATCGTGCAACAGCAGGACGCCGACGGGCTGGCGGAGCTGATGCGCGACGCCGACCTCCGCTTTACCCGCATCGATTCGGCGGGCGGCTTTCTGCAACAGGGCAATGTGACGTTCCTGACCGGCGTCGACGACGAGCGCATCGGCGAGCTGATGGCCCTGATCAAGCGCGGGGCCACCACCCGTGTGCAGATGGTGAGCCCCATCCCCGCCATGGTCGAACCCGGCGAGCTAGCGGTGCCCTATCCGGCGGAGGTCCAAGTCGGAGGCGCGACGATCTTTGGCTTCGACGTGGAGCGGTTCGAGCCGCTCTAGCGGCAGCTCAGGCTCGGGCGCCGGCCAGCCAGTCGGACATGCGCCTGACGCCCTCCCGCAGGTTCTCCCGCGAGTTGGCGTAGGACAGCCGCAGCGAGTCGCGCCCCACGTCGCCGAACGCGCTGCCGGCCAGCACGGCCACACCTGCCTCGTCCAGGAGCCCGGCGGCGATCTCGTCCGCGTCGCGATCGAAGCCCGAGAGCTGCGGAAATACGTAAAAGGCACCTGCTGGCCGCTGGCACGACACGCCGGGGATGGCGTTGAGGCCGTCGACGACCTGGTCGCGGCGCGCCTTGAACTCGGCGACCATTTCCGCGGCAGCGTCCTGCGGTCCCTGCAGAGCCTCGATGCCGGCGATCTGAATGAAGCTGGCCGTGCAGCTGGTGATGTTCGTCTGCAACTGCGAGAAGGCGGAGGCGAGATCGGCCGGCATGACGCCGTAGCCCATGCGCCAGCCGGTCATGGCATAGGTCTTGGAAAAACCGTCGAGGATGATCGTGCGGTCGCGCATGCCGGGTTCGGCGGCGATGGACGCGTGCTCGATCTCCCCGTACATGATGCGGCAGTAGATCTCGTCGGAGAGCACGTAGGCGTCGTGATCGACCAGCAGCTCGCCAATGGCCCGGATGTCGGTGGGCTCCAGCACGCCGCCGGTCGGGTTTTGGGGCGAGTTGAGAATCAGCAGCTTGGTGCGCGGCGAGAGCTTGTCACGCAGCTCATCGAGGTCGAGCCGGAACTCGCGCTCCGGGCGCAATGCCAGCGGTACCGGGGTCGCGCCGACGAAGTCGACGACCGACTCGTAGATGGGGAAGCCGGGGTCGGGATAGAGCACTTCATCGCCGGGCCCGCACAGCGCCGTGATGGCGAAATACATGATCGGCTTGGCGCCCGGGGTGACGACGACCTCGTCGGGATCGACGACGATGCCCCGGGTCTCGCCGACGTGGGAGGCGATGGCGGCGCGAGTTTCGGGCAGCCCGGCCGAGGGGCCGTAGTGGGTGAATCCGTCATCGAGCGCGCGCTTGGCGGCTTCGATAATGTTGGCGGGGGTGTCGAAATCCGGCTCACCGATTTCGAGGTGAATGACGTCGCGGCCCTGGGCTTCGAGCTGTCGGGCGCGAGCCAGCACGGCGAATGCCGTCTCGGTGCCCAGCCGCCCCATGGCGGGCGCCAGGCCGGGATGCGTGAGCAACGCCACACTTGCCTCCTGCACAGGTGAACCAGACGGGCGGCCGACGAAGCCGCGACAACGAGGGCGATTCTAGCGTGCCGCATTCCGAGGCCACGGACTCCGGGTCGAGCGCGCCGGCGGCGCGGCGCATGCGGTCGGAGGACGTGGACTCGGTAGCGCACGTGCTCACGCAGGCGTTCGCGCCGCCGCCCGGCACGAGCCCTCCGGGACCGCGCACGCTGGTTTCCAACCACCTGGCCGATCGCTGGCACGCCCAGTGCGCCGGGTCGTGGGTGGTGGACGCGCCCGGATTTGGCCCCGTGGGCGCGGTCTTCGCCGTGGTCGAACCGGATGTCGGGTGGATCGGGGGACTCGGGGTTCATCCGGCATATCGCGGCGTGGGCGTGGGACGCGCGCTGACGACGGCGGCGCTTGGGTTCCTGGACGATGCCGGCTGCGCCATGGTTGGACTGGAAGCGTCGCCGAACGATGGCGTGGCGCTGGGCGCCTATGCGCGGCGCGGCCTGCGTCTGGTGGACGTCACGCTGCGCCTGCGGGCGAGCGCCGCGGCGCTGGCGACATCGGGCGTGGCTGTCGAACTCGAGGTTCGGTCGGTGCCCAAGGCAACGGCGTTGGATGGACCCGCGCTGGTCGAGCCGGGCGGTTCGCGAACCGCCCCTACTTCCTCGGATGAGAGGTTGGAATCCGATCCCTCACGCGCTGCTGAGGACCGCGTGGAGCTTCACGCGGCGGTACCGCTGTCGGGGGCCGCTTTCGCGGTTGTGGGGCCGGGTACATGCCTTGTGTGTGATCCCGAGGCCGTCCCCGCTGGCGAAGTCCTGGAGGCGCGGCTCGGGTCCTTGGGCCGCGACGGTCACTCGGTCGCGGCCGCGTGCCGTGGCCTCGGGCGCCTGGCCGTGACCAGGCAGTTGCGTTATGTCGAGTTGGATCTTGCGGTGGGGTCGGGAGCGGGGCTGGCCGAGGTGTCGCGCCTCGGATTTCAAACAGTCGCCAGCACGGTCCGGCTGGCCCGGCCGGCGGCGGCCTACCGCCGGGAATCGGACGATGGGCTGGAGATCGGGCGCTGGTCGCTTTAGAGCAATGTCACATTCAAACTGGCACACAATGAAGAACCAGCCCGTTCGTGGTGAGCCTGTCGAACCACGACCGGCGACCAACGCCCTTCGACAAGCTCAGGGCGAACGGGCGTGTAGCTAATCCAGCGCCTTGGTCGCCACCGCGATGAGGCGGTCGCCTTCGCCGTCGTAGGGATCGAGCGCCCAGGTGCCGTAGGTTTCGATCCGCTCGAATCCGGCGCAGCGCAGGGCCAACTCCAGCTCGAATCGATGTACGTAGCGCAGGGGCATGCGGCTCACGCGTCGCTGCACGCGGCCGTCGCCATCGAGCGTGTCGTAGATGTGCAGGGCGTCGATGCGTTGCGCGCCGGGGTCGACCTCCCACGACACGAAGTGCGTGACCGTCATTCCCTCGGCATCCGTGAAGCTGCCTTGGGTCCGCAGCACGCCGTCCCACGCCGCCAGCCGATCGAGCGTGGGATTGAAGACGTCGACGGCCAGGATGCCGCCCGGCTCGAGCACGTCGTTCACACTTTCCAGCGTGTCGAGCTGATCCTGGGTCGATTCCAAGTGCAGGAATGAGTCCAGCGCGCAGAACACCGCGCCAAAGCGGACGCGCGACGACAAGCGCCGCATGTCGCCCGGCTCGAGCTCGATCTCCAGGCCACGCTCCTCCGCTCGTCGGCGGGCGATGGCGAGGAGCGCCGGCGACGCGTCGATGCCGTGCACCGCGAATCCAGCCGCCGCCAAAGCCGTGCCCACGCGCGCCGTGCCGCACGCCAGGTCCAGAATCGGTCCGCCGGCGCGCTCCGCCAGGTGGGCGTACATCGGGAGATCGTCGTCCCAGTCGTCATGCTCGGCCGCATAGAGCTCGGCAATGGCCGCGTAGGGATCGGGTGTGCTCACCGGCCAAAGGGCATGCGCCGGATGAGCAACTCGGCGCTGATGACGACCAGGACAATCAGAATCACCGCCGCCGGGGTTGCGACGCTGTTCACCGCCGCGGTCGCCACCGCCAGGGCGCCCACGGCGACCAGGACGGCCTGCCGGGTGACGGTCAACGCCGGCGGTCGCGGCGCTGAGGCGTCGTCTCCGGTTCGCAGCCAGGCGCCGATGGCCCAGGCAAAGAAAAAGGCTCCGAAGCCGGACAGGGCCACGAAGGCCAAGACGTTTTCGGTCCGGTCCGGCGAGGTGAAGACCAGCACGTAGCCCAGCAATGCGAGCGTGACCAGTCCACCCAGCCACATGAGGCCGGAAGTGACCCGGGTGAAATCGCGCGCTGCGCGTGGGCCAGTGCTGCGCGCCCGGTAGCCGCGTGGGGCCGGCGTTGCGAGGTCAAGTGTGGACTGCGGCGCGCCATCGTCCTTTGCGGCGGGTGGCTTGGCGGGGGACTCTTCAGCGGACTTGGCAGCCGACGCCCCAGCGCCGGGCTTCGGCTCGGGCTTGGGCTTGGGCTTGGCAGCCTTCGAGGCCGGCCGGTCCTTGTCATCCTCGGCAGCCGGCGGCGCCTCCCGCCGGATGACGAGCGAACCCTCAGCCAACGGCCTTGAGCCAGCGGGCGTCGGCCGCTTCGTCCGGCGACGGCGCCGACGCGCCGTCAACGATGTCCGCCACACGGTCGAATCCTGCGCTGGTCAATCCGCCCGGCGCCGACGTGGCGATGACCTGCGGAAAGTACTGCTGGAAGTCGCCGTGGGGCAGCGCCTCGAGCACGGGCGCCACGGCTTCGACGTCAGCGGCGTCGAGCCAGAGGAACGCGGGCGCAAAGGGCGCGTCGTGGGGTCGGACGGCACTGAGAAAGGCCACGCCAACGGCAAGCTCGATCCGGTCGCGCAACGCGTCGCCGACCTCCCCGAGTGGCTTCCAGGCTTCGGGGGCTTCGTCCCAGACATGCACCGCCTGGTCCTGGGAGATCCGAACGTCCCAGTACATCCCGCCCGTCACCCGGCCAATGATCCGGCGCAGGGCGGCCTCCGTGGACTGCCGGACGCCATTTGCCAGCGCATCGAGCGCATGGGTCATCAGGCGCGAGGCGGCGGCCCGCACGCGACGCCGGTCGACGAGGTCGTCGAGCGCCGCGCGCGCCGCATCCAGATCGACGTCGTGACGCACGGCGCCGGTCCGGAGCTCGAGCTGTCGAATCTGCGCGTCGAACTCCCGTCGCGCGGCTCGGGCCCGCTGCATCCGTCGGCGAGCGCCGCCCGCGTCTTCCAATCGATCCTGGTCCAGGTCGGGGAATACGGCCCGAACTTCCGAAGCGGTCGGGGAGTCGTCGCCGTGCGCGCCCGTCGCCCGCACGGCGCCGGCCAGCTCCGTCGTCGCCCGCGACACACCGCCCTGCGCGACCCGCGCCGTCTCGGACGCTTCGGTCAAGCCCGAGGCTGCCCGCAATTCGCCCACCGCAGCCACGACGTCGACCAGGGCAGCCAGTCCGTCGAGGCGGTCGATGGCTGCGTCCGGTGGTTGGCCCTGCGGCAATCCGGCGTCGGTGGCCACCAGCGCGTCGATGGCCTGGGCGATTCCGGGCAATGCGTTCTCGGCCGCGTGGAGCTTCCACGCCGCGCGCTGCCGGCCCGCCTCGAGGTCGGCTCCGCGGTCCAGGCGCTCTTGCATGGCGTTCAGCTCGCGCCGCTGGGCGTCGCGGGCGTTGACCAGCGCCGGGTGGTCGTCCGGCAGATCGAGGGACCGGGCCAGCTCCCCCGCGTGGCCGCGGGCGCGCCCGCTGGCCTCGATCTGGCTGCGGAGCTCGGCCTCCGCGGCCGCCGCGCGCTCTTCCACGCCCGAGCGTTCCAGCGCGTCGACACGGGCGCGCAACCGGTGCACCTCGCGCTCGGCGTGGGCCAACTCTCGCTGGGTGCGGGTGCACTCGGACTCGAGGTCGTCGGTCGAGACCGAGCTGTCACCGTCGGCAATGCGGCGCAATCGCGCGGTGGCGCTGTCACGCAGGATGCGCGCGCGCTCCGCCGATAGGGGGATCTCGAGGCCGAGGCGCTCCAGTTCGCGCTCGATTCCGGCGCGCTGCTTGCGGCTGACCGCCAGGCGGGCGGCGTGTTGCTCGCTGTCGCGTTGGTCGTGATCAAGCTCGGCTAGTTGGTCCAGAAGCTCCGCCTCGTGGGCGAGATCGGCCCGCTGGCTCCACAGCGACCAGGCGCCCGCGGCCGCGCCGGCGACGACCACCACCATGCCCAGCACGGCCAGCGGCCCCGTGCCGGAGAAGCCGATGGTCGCCAGGACGATGCCGAAAGCGACGCCGACGGCCGCCAGCATCAGGCGGTTTCGGCGGCGCTGAGCTTCGATGGTCAGCGACCGTAGGTCTTGCCTGATGCGAGTGGTCTCGCGCGTCAGGTCCGAGGGGTCGACCTCGTCGCCCGCGTGATCGGGCTCGGCAAGGAGGATGTCGCCGAGCCGGCTCCACAGGCGGTGCGCGGCGGGGAGGTGCTCGTCTTCGTGGGCGCGTTGGCGCAGGGTCCGGGCCCGCTCGGCGCCGGCCTGGGCCTTGGCCTGCACCACCTCGGCCTCGACCAGGTTGGAGCGGGCCTGTCGGAGTTCATGGGCGGTCCGGTGGTGATGGTCGCGCTTCGTCCGGGCGCGGTCGGCGGCTTCCGACGCCGCGGCGCCCGCGGTGGCGGCGTCACAGGCCTGATCGAGAGCCGCCAGTCGCTCGGCGCCGATCCGGGCGCGCTGCGCCAGGGACGCGAGATCGCCCAGCCGGGCATCCAATCGCCCGATGTGCTCCCGCGCGCGGGCGGCTTCCGCGGCGCTGCGCGCGTGATCCGCCCAGAGCGAGGCAAGCTCGCGGTACCGGGCAGCGCGGTCGCGCTCGTCAAGGAATTGCCCGCGTAGCACGCGGAATCTGCGCTCGGAAGCGTCGGCCTCCGCCGCGCGCTCCGATGCCGCGGTGAGCGCCTGCAAGGCCTGGCGCACACGCCAGCGCTGCAGCGCACGATCCAGCCGGTCGATCTCGTCCTCGTTGGCCGACGCCCGGGCCACCGCCTGCGCCAGCTCGACGCGCGCCCGCGCCACGGCCTCTTCCTCGTGGTGCGCCGGGCTTTCGGCGAACTCGACTTCCATTTCCTGGATGCGCCGCTCGCCGAGCAGACGGCGCAGCAGCGCTCGAATCTCGGCGGCCGGCGGCAATTCGGAACGGGGCTCCGGCCGCACCAGCAATTCCAGCGTCGCTCGATCGAGTCCCAGCATCCTGTCGAGCGCCGCGCGTACCTGAGCCTCGCCGTGGATCGGCGCTGAGCGCGGTCCGCGGTTGATGAACAGCTCCGCCTCGTCCCCGCCGGTGGCCCGCAGGGTGCGCCGCACGGTGAGCGGTCGTCCACCGGCGGCGAGCGCGCACTCCACCATCGCCCCGTCGGACCGGGCGCGCATGCCGTCGGGCGGGCCGTAGAGGCAGGTCAGCAGCGCCGCCTTCAACGCCTGCGCCTGGTCAGGCGGACCCGTGATCAGGTGATGGCCCTGCGGCTGAAACTCCAGGTCCACCCGGTGCATGGCGCCAAGCTCGCGGACCGTCAGCCGCTCCAGGAGAATCATGCGACGCGGCTTTCGGCGCGTCGCCGAAAGCCATCGACGACCAACCGGCGCGCCCGAGCGACGGTGTCCGCGTCGTCCGCCGGCGCGGCGCCGGCGGTCAGGTGCTCGGCCGCGCGACGCACCTCCACCACGAACGAACGCGTCGGGCGTGCGTCGGCCGGTCCGGTTGTAATGTCGAGTTGTGACAGGTCAAGGTGTACCAGCGTGCCGTCGGCGGATGCCCGGCGGCTCAGATCGGCCACCCGGCAGCGATGCCACAGCTCGCGCGAGAACGCTCCCACGAATTCAAGCGTCACCAGCGGGGCGTCTCCAATGAGCGGCGTCACTCGCTCACGAATGACTCCGGCAGGGTCGCGATCGGCCAGCTCCCCCGCGGTGAAGGTGACCACGACGGGCGAGACACCCGCAAGCTCGCGAAACTCCGCGGCAATCACGCCGCCCTGATCCAGATCCACCAGGGCGAATCCCGCCTCCGGGCGACGCTCGGCCACCGCCGGGGCGGACCACCCGGGGCAGATCAGGAAAACATTTTCGAGTTGACGCTGGCCGGGATCCGGCCGGTTGCCGAGGACGATGACGTCGGCGGCCATGGCCTCTGGGCGCTGCAGCGCGTCCGAGTCGCTGGTCAGCGCGATGCGGAGGGTTGGATGATGAGGCGCAGGATCGGCATGGCCAAACGCCGAAGGCGCGCCAACGTCGAGCGCGATTCCGGCAACGTCGACGGTCCGGCTCCGGATGCCGCCGTCGGGCCGCACGCCGGCCAAAAGCCCAAGCTCCTCGAGGAAGGCAATGCCGGTGCTGCCGGTCGCGGGATTCTCGGCATCGTCGAGCGCGATGGCCACGATTCCGGCGTCGCGCGCGCGACCGAGACACTGGGAAGCAAAGCGAATATCGTCGAGTCCCGGCTCCGACTGCGCGAAGAGGCCGCCGGCGATGAGCATGAGGTCAGCGTCGTCGGCGATTGCTTGCTCGACGACAGCGGCGAAACTGCGCCTCGAGTGCGCCTGGAAGAGCGCAAGCTGCTCGGCGTTGAGAGATGGAGGCACGGCCCCGATGAGGTTGCCCGCGGTCAGCACGGCACGTATTGATTCGGCCGATCCCCGCAGGAACCGCATACGCAGCTACGCCATCCCCTGCCTCCCAGGTGCGGCGACGAAATGCGCCTGACTTGACAGAATATCACCGCCCGCTGGCGACGACCAGATCGAGGGCTCCTCGGCCCCTCGGCTGGGCGCCAGTTTCAAGCTGATGCCACATCCGTCCTGGACGTAGGTGCGGCGTCCGTCCCGGATCATGAGCGTGTGACCGCGCCAGCGGCGGCGGAAGTGCCGCAACACCAGGTCGACGACCGGAAACTGGAAGCGCCACTCGGCGACGAGCTGGCGCGGACCCGGTCCGCGGGTGAAGCGCAAGTCACGCCGCGCGGCGTGCACTTCGCGGTAGACCTGATGCCCCCAGCTCAAGGCCAGCTGGGCTTCGCGCGAACCGCGACCCAGCACGAACGAGGCGCCGTGCTCCAGCACCTGGCCGGCCACGGCGCGCAGCACCCGATCGCGATCAGGCGCGGGATGGCGCAGGGCGTAGCCGTAGAGACGTGCGAGCCGCGCCAGGCGCCGGCGGTCGCGGCGCACAGCCGCCAGTCGCGACCGCACCACGTCCGGTCCGCCGCCGCGCTCGTCGGCAACCTGCCGCAGCAGGGCAAAGAACGTGTCGGGCACGCGGCTCATGCTGGCCTCCAATCGAATTCGGCGCCCACGCTTGGGGACGTGTCCAGCACCGACTTCATAACTGCGCACGTGGTCGACGAACCAGAGTCATGCCGGCGGTCCCCCTCACCCCAACCCTTTGCCACGGAAGACGCTTGCAGAATCCAGCCGGAGTTGGGGACAACCGGGCGCATCCGTTCCGCCGTCGGGTTCAGTGAGGGGTGGATTCCCGCCTTCGCGGGAATGACGGAAGGGTTAGACGACGATCGCATCATCCGAGCACCGCGTCGCGCCAGGCGTATCGACTCGAGCTCATGCGCGCCCGGCTGGCGAGCAGCGACGCGGGCGCCAGGACGGCGTCGCCGAATCGCTGTCGGACCTGGTCCTGCGCCTCGTCCAGCCGCCGCCGCTCACGCGTCTCCGCCGGCCGCAGCGGCAACTGGCAGTAGTCAAAGCTCTCGAGCGCGGTGGCGTGAACTCCCACCAGGCGGTAGACATCATCGGCGCGCGCCACGCGCAGAAACAGCTCGCGAGCCAACGCGAAGATGGCCGCGCCGATATCCACGGCCGCCCCGGCGGTCGTCTGTCGGGTGATGGTGCGGAAGTCGGCGTAGCGCACCTTGACGCTGACGGTGCGCGCGCGGAGGTGCTTGGCACGCAGCCGCTGACCCACGTGCTCGGCAAGCTGCTGCAGGTAGTCCACCACAACCGTCCTGTCATCGACATCGCGGTCGAAGGTGACCTCGTTGCCCACCGAGCGGCGACCGCGCGCGGGAGTCACGGCCCGCGGGTCGATGCCACGCGACCGCACGGCGGCTTGGGCGGCGGTCCCGCCAAAGCCGGCGTGGACCCGCTCCGGGTCGATGCAAGCGAGGTCACCGATGGTGGTCACGCCATGCCGTCCGAGCTTGGCCGCCGTCTTGGGGCCAATGCCCCAGACCATGCGGACGGGCAGCGGGTCGAGGAAGGCCGACTCCGCGCCGGGAAGGATGACGCGGCAGCCGTCGGGCTTGGCAACCTGAGAAGCGATCTTGGCCACCGACTTCGTGGCCGCCACGCCGACGGATATGGGGAGGTCTTCGCGTTGACGCACGGTCGCTCGCAGGTGATTGGCAATTTCGGCCGGCGTCCCATAGCGGCGCTCGCAGCCGGTGACGTCGAGGAAGGCCTCGTCCAGCGACAGCGGCTCGACGAGCGGCGTGTAGGTGCGAAACAAGTCCATCACCCGGCTCGACACGTCGGCGTAGAGGTCCATGCGACCGGGAACGAACTCGGCCTGCGGGCAGAGGCGGGCGGCCTGGCGCGAGGGCATGGCGGAGCGCACGCCGAACGCGCGCGCTTCATAGGAAGCCGCCGTGACCACGCCGCGTCCGTCGCGCGAGCCGCCGACGACTACCGGCTTGCCGCGCAGCTCCGGCCGCTCGCGCTGCTCGACGGCCGCGTAGAAGGCGTCCATGTCGGCGTGCATGACCACCCGGTGACCATTCCAGGCGTCTGAGCCGAGATCCTGCATGTGCGCGTCGACTGCGGTCGGTGTGCGGGAATAATACCAGACAACAACCGAACGAACAAATAGCGAACAGGCGGATGGCGCGTCACCGCGCCGTGGGGGTTGGACTCCGGCAGCCTCCGATGTGGCGGCCGGAGAATCCCCTCACCCCGACTCTCGCCCCGTGGGAGAGGGAGCGGATGCAGCCGGCTTGCGCGTGTGCCCGTCTCACCGACCCTCTCCCCGTTGGAGACCCGTGCAGATTCCAGCCCGGTTTGGGGATGAGCGGGCGCATCCTGTCCGTCCCCAGGTTCAATGAAGGGTGGATTCCCGCCTTCGCGGGAGTGACGATTGGTTTCGCAGAAGCGTCCTTACCATTGGAAGGCATCGCACCGCCTCTGGAGCCTCACCTCTGTCATTTCGAGCGGAGCGAGAAATCTAATGGGCGCGGGAGGATTCACAGCGTGCTTAGATTCCTCGCTTGCGCTCGGAATGACAGACTGCGGGAATGCCGCGCGACGAACTCTCGGCCTAAAGGCTCCGCAGGATGGCGACGGCGTGGCCGCGGACGCGCACGTCGCGGGCGTAGATGGGGTCGTAGTCGGCGTTGGCGGGCTGCAGGCGCACGCGCCCGTTCTCGCGGAAGAGGCGCTTGAGCGTGGCGGTGCCGTCGTCCAGCATGGCCACGGCGATCTGTCCGTCCCGCACGGCCTCGGTGGGCGCGACGATCACCAGGTCGCCGTCGCAGATGTGGTCGTCGATCATGCTGTCGCCGCGCACGCGCAGCGCATAGGTGTCGCTCGCGGGCGCGAGGCCGGAGGCCACCGGGACGGTGTCGATGCGCTCCTCGTAGGCGTCGATCGGCAGACCGGCGGCAATCTCGCCGATGATCGGCACGTGGACCACGCCGGCGTCGGCGCCGTTATCGAGGATCTCGATGCCGTGCGACTGGCCGGTGCGCCGGATGTAGCCCTTGCGCTCCAGGGCGTCCAGGTGCTGCTGCACGGTGGCCGGCGCCAGACCGACGATGCCGCCAACCTCGCGAACACTGGGCGTGTAGCCCTCGTCGCGCACGAAGCGCTCGATGGTGACCAGCACGCGATGCTGTCGTTGAGTGAGCGGGCCGCCCATGGGCGACATCCTCCGCGACGCGCGACGCGGCATGACCAACGGTCACGCGCCAGATGATTCCACGCACGGCCAACCTACCAGACAGAATGCGAACGCGTCAACACTGCTTCAAGAAACTCGGCCCATCCCGACGTTACGCCTGTAGCTCGTCCATTGCCTCGATGACGAGCATCGCGCCGGAGCGAACCCGGCGCAGGGCCGAATCGTCGGGGTCGTCGATGCGTCCAACGGGCGCAATCGGGCTTGCGGCGCGCGGCTCGGATCCACGGCTGGCCGGCGTGGGACCGAAGAAGATGCAGATCGCGCGACCCGGCGGCCAGATCGCCAGGTCGCCCACCGCCGCAACGTCCGTGGCGTCGTCCGGCAGGTCCACGCCGACGCCGATGCCGGCGTAGATTTCGTCGCCCCAAACACTCGCCCGCACGTTCAGCGGCAGGGCCTGCCACACGGCGTCCGCCGCCGGCGTGTCGTGCAGGCGCGCCTGGACCGAGTAGTCACCCACCCGGATCAGAACGAGCCGTGTCGAAATGCTCAGCCGCCCTGACCGCGGAGCTCGCGCGCCCGGGCCACGTACGTCTGCACGGTGGCAGCAAACTCGGCGTGGCTCCAGGTGAGCGGGCTCACGCTGAGGGGCTGCCCGGTGAGCGGGTGCACCTGCTCCGCCAGGGTGCCGCTGGGGAGAGCGCGGTCGACCACCCAACGCATCAGCTCGTGCGCGCGCTCCAGGTCAGCCATGGTCTGGGCCGCCGCCGCTTCCCACTGCGCCAGCCACAGGGTGCAGATGAACCACGGATTGCCGGGAATGCGCTCGATGTCGTCCGAGACGCGGTGGTAGTAGTCGTCCTCGTAGCGCGCCACGCCGCCGATGTCGGTCTTGACCCAGAGCCGATCGCGCAGCGAGTGCATGGTGGATACGCAGCGCGAATCCGTCGGCTCGCAGAGCCCGAAACGCCAGACGCCGGTGACGCTGGCGTCGATGGTCAGATCGGGAACCAGCGTGCCGTCGTCGGCGACCTCCAGGCGACGGATGAAGCGCCGCTCACCTTCGTCGTAGAGGTGCTCGAAGGCGGCCTCGCGGATCTCGGCCGCGGCGGTGTCGTACTCATCGGCCGCCGCCTGTTCGCCGAACCCACGGGCGAACGCGGCGGCCGCTCGCAATCCGCCATACACGCTCGCGACGGTGAACGTGTGGATGCCGTAGCGCTCCTCCCATAGGTCCCAGGAGGGCGCGGGCAGCCCGGTCTCCCGATGCCGGAAACGAACCATGAAGTCGGCGGCGCGCTTGATGAGCGGCGCATACAAGGGCTTGACGACCTCGGTGTCCTTGAAGCGCTCGTCGTAGGCGCCGAGGGCCCACAGCACCAGGGAGGTCTCGTCCTCCTGGATCGGCAGGATGCGGTTGCCGTCCGCGTCCGCCCAGGGATGCCAGCTGCTGCCCGGCGTTCCGTCGGGGTTGTACTTGTGCAGCATGAAGCCGCCCGGCTGGATCGTGCGGAGGCAGAAATCGAAGAAGCGCCGCGCCAGCTCGCGGTGGTCGCCCTGGATCAGCACCTGAACCACCAGGGCGCCGTCCCGCGGCCACATATAGGTGTAGGTATCGCGGCCGAACTGCAGGATGTCGCTGTCGTTAGCCGCGATGATCGCGCCGTCGTCGTCGGTTTGGGTGCGGACGATGAGCATGCTGCGGCGGTAGAGATCGCGGACGGCCGGATCGAGGCCGGTGAAGTCCAGGTCCTCGCGGGTGACCCAGTGGCGCCAGTAGTGGTTGGTGCGTTCGATCAGGGCGTCGGGACCGCGCCGCACGACCATGTCGTTCTCGTCCTTGACGGCAAAGAACTCGTCGCCGACCGCCAGCCAGTAGTGCGCCACCGCGTCGCCACCCGCGGGCACGCGCACATCCACGCCGCCGGTGCTGTCGACCAGCCCTTGAGCGATGGCGTTGCCGGAGAGATTGCCGTCCTCGGCGTCGCGCCAGGTGCCCTCCAATCCGTGCAGATGCTTGGTGCCCGTGCTCACCGCGTCGAATCCCGGCTGCTCGCCGGCCCATGCGTTGGCCATGAACAGCACGTCCCGCTTGTGATGCACGATGCCGCGCGTGAGGGGATCGAAATAGGTCGTGTCGCCCACGCCGTCGCGGAACAGGTAGAAATCGTGATGGAAGAAGAGCTTGACGTGACGCGGGGCGCCCCGGAGGTCGCGCACGACCATGCGCCGAACGTAGATCGGTCGATGGAAGTCAACCGCGTCGGCGCAAATCAGCTCGAGCCCGAGGTCGTCGTTGACCAGGCGAACGTCGCTGACCAGGGTGTCCGGGCGGTAGCGCAGCGTGCCGTTCCAGGTTCGCGCGGTGATCCAGGCGAACGCGCCGTCGACCCAGATGCCGAACCGAAACGGATCGTGGCCGGCATGGTTCCACAGCCCCACGTGAGGGAAATAGATATCGCGGACGCGATAGTCGCCATCGAACGCGACCAGCAGGCGGCCATTGCCAATCGCCAAGTCACGCGGCATCGCTTGCCCCTTCCACGCCGGAGGGAATCGCGGGTGGCCGCATTATGGCAGTGAGCTTCGGCACGTTTGGTAGGGAGAGTCGCGAACCGCCCGAGGTCGACCTTCGCAATTCGGGTAGGGGCGGGTCTTAGACCCGCCCGACGCCAAGCATCCGGCGCGCGCCCCGAGTTCAGTCAAGGTGGATTCCCGCCTTCGCGGGAATGACAGATGCAACGTAGCCCGCGACCGAGCGGTGGCCCGCGCTGCGTGCGGCGTGGGACCCTTGGAAGACATCCCATGCTGCGCGCAGCATGGGCCACCGGAGCAGCGTGCCGGAGAGCAAGCCGATGCCAGCCATCATTCCCGTCGTCATCGATACCGACCCGGGCGTCGACGACGCGTTGGCCCTGGCGTTGGCGCTGGCCTCGCCCGAGCTCTCCGTGCGCGCGGTGACGACCGTGGCGGGGAACGTGGACCTGGCGACGGGCACAGCGAACGCCGACTATCTGCTGCGCATCCTGGCGCCCGGTGCGCCCATCCGGCTGTCCCAGGGCTGCGCCAAGCCGCAGGCGCGCGAGCTGGTGACGGCGGAAGAGGTTCACGGTTCCGACGGGCTGGCCGGAATCACCGGCCATGAACGCTGGCGGCGGACGCGCCCTGAACCGCCGGACATCCTGGCTGACGCCGTGGACGTGATCATCGAGGAGGTCGGCGCCTCACCCGAACCCCTGACGGTGATCGCCCTGGGTCCGCTGACGAACGTCGCCGCCGCGCTCCGGCGCGACCCCGCGGCCATGCGCCGAGCGGGGGCCATCGTGGCCATGGGCGGCTCGCTGTACGCCGGCGGCAACGTGACCCCGCACGCGGAGTTCAACTTCTATGTGGATCCCGAGGCGGCGGACATGGTGCTGGCCTCCGGCGTACCGGTGATCGTGACGCCGCTGGACGTGACGCACCAGTTGGCCGTGAGCGACGCGACCGTCGAGTCGCGCCTGTTTTCGCGCTCGGAGCCCCGGAGCGCCTTCCTGGGCGAGCTGATCCGCCGCGCCCGCGCCGAGCAGTTCACCGGGCGCGGCGGCAAGCTGCTGCTGCACGATCCGGCGGCGGTGGGAACGCTGCTCTGGCCGGAACTCTTCACGATGCAGTCGCACCCACTGACGGTCGAATGCGGCGACGGAGACCTACGCGGCGCGATGCGGCCCGCCGCGGACGACGACTCTGGAGCGGGGCGGATGGCGGCCCAGGTGGCCGTCGACGTCGCGGCGGATTCGGTTGTGGGCCGGATCGTCGAGCGGCTGGTCGCCGGCGGCGGCTAGCCACACTTACACCCAGCCTCGATCCAACGCCCGCCGCCCGTGGCAATCGCGCGGCGGGCGCGGCAGAATGGGCCGTGGGCTGGTGACGACGCACGGGGGAACAAGATGATGCGGCGAATGGTCGTCGTTGCACTGGCGCTGGCGATCGCGATGGTGGTGGCCGCCTGCGGCGAATCCGAGCCCGAAGGGCCGCCGACGTTCGCGTCCTACCCGGAGATGGGGATCGACCCCAAGCGGCCCTATAGCGTCATCGTCACCACCGACGTCGGGCGCATGACGTTCATCCTGCTGCCGGCGGAAGCGCCGCTGGCGGTCAACAGCTTCACGTTCCTCCTCAACGAGGGGTTCTACACGGGCATGGAGTTCTATCGCGTGCTGCCGGGCGTGCTGGCCGAAACCGGCGATCCAACCGGCACCGGAACGGGCGGGCCCGGCTACACCTACGAGCTCGAGGCGCCGCAACGGCCCTACGCGCGCGGTCTCCTGGCAATGGCGCCCAACGGGGCCGACAACTCCAACGGATCGCGGTTCTACATCCTCCTGGGCGACCTGGACGCGAGCGACGCGGTCTCGGGCGACCACACGATCTTCGGCCACCTCAAGGAGGACCACGCCCCATCGGCCACCACGCTGACGAAGATCGAGAACTCGCAGGTGCCGGTCGCGATCCGGGAAGTGAAGGCCATCGAAGGCTGTCTGCCGAACGTGAGCATGTGGACGCAGGGCTGCTAGAGGATTGACCGACCGCCACTGCACCACGCACCGGGCAAGATCTACCGGTCGTGAACGCCTCTAGGCCTACGTTCGCGAAATCAGAGGAGACCAAGGTGGGAGATTCGAACGGCGCGGCGCTCTACCGAACCGGCGACGAGCTGGAAGCCGGCCTGGACCATTTGCGGGAGTCGCCGGCGGACGGAGGTCCCGTGCGCATGATCGTGCGGCGACCCGAGGTCGATGCGCGCGAGGTGATCGCGGAGGGTGAGCTCGACACCGAAACCGGACTGGTCGGGGACAGCTGGAAGGACCGCGGCAGCACGGTCACCCCCACTGGGGGTCCGAACCCGGCGGCGCAAATCACGATCATCAACTCCCGCCTGCTCGACCTGCTCGCGCAGTCCGAGGAGCGTTGGCCGCTGGCGGGCGATCAGCTCGTGATCGACATCGACATGAGCGAGGAGAACCTTCCGCCGGGATCGCAACTCGCCATCGGGTCGGCGGTGATCGAGATTTCCAAGGAACCGCACACGGGGTGCGCCAAGTTCGCCGCGCGGTTCGGACACGATGCGCTGCGTTTCATCAGCACGCCGCTGGGACGGCAGATGCGGATGCGCGGCATCAACACGCGCGTGGTGCAGTCGGGGAGGGTGCGCGTGGGGGACACGGCGACGAAGGTTTTGCCGTAGGTCAGCCGGACCCACTGGCCCCTGAGGGCGGGTCGCGGGCGCCGAGCTCGCACTGCATAGACTTGCCGCGATCTGTGGGCCGAGGGTTTGCCATGTCGCTGCAGTGGATTACACCTTTCAGGCGGACTGGTTGCGAGCGGCTACACGCCGACGGGCAGCCAGTCTCGGAATCAAATGACCTTTTGCAATTCTGGCAATGGATGGGCTCCGACCTTGTCGCGAACACCCAGCGTGCCGTAGTGGCCGAATACATCGTTGGAGTTGCCGTGGGCGATGCCTGTCTTATGAGTGGGACACGGGACCCGTGGGGCAACTACGACCTCACGAGTACCCACGAGGTCAGGATCGAGGTCAAATCCGCGGCGTATGTTCAATATTGGAGGCAGGCCAGGGAATCGACACCAACTTTCGATATCGCAAAGACTCTCGCTTTTGATCCTGAAACTGATCAATTTTCGGACACCCCAACGCGTTCCGCGGATGTCTACGTGTTTTGCTTGCACACCCATCGTGCTAGCGATCCGGTCGAAGCCATTGATCCTCTGAACGTTTCGCAGTGGGAGTTCTATGTGCTGTCGACCGCTGCACTAGAGGATCATTTCGGCGATCAGAAGACCGTCCGTCTTGGATCGCTATATCGGATCGGAGCCCGACCGGTCCGATTCGAGGATCTAGGCAGTGCCGTCGATGGAGCGTTCCGTGGCGACTGATAGTCTGGCGCGCTCCGCGGGCAGACGCCCCGCGCTCACGCCTAGATCGGAAAAGGCGCCTCGCTAAGGTCGCCGAGCTTGTAGCCGCAGCGTCCACACTTCGTCGCCCTCGCTGGTCCGTTCGCCGGTGCGACGCATGCCTACGTTCGCAGCGACTCGCTGGGATGCGGTGTTCTCGGGGTGGATCGTCGCTCGGACTTCTCTCGGGTTGAAGAACTCCAGCAGCCAGGCGGCGATGCGCTGCGCGGCCTCGGTTGCATAGCCCTGTTTCCGAAAGCGTCGTCCGACTAGCCAGGCCATGTCGGCCCACTGTTCGGTCACGGTCGCTTGCATGCGCCCGACCGCGGTTTGGTCGTCCTTCAGCCGAAGCGTCCAGTTCAGCCAGACTTCGGCGCCGTCCGGCGACCGCCGGCGCTCCCAGCGGCGGATTCGCGCTCGGACTCGCGGAAGGCTCACGTCAGGTCCGTCGTCGGCAGGTGCGTCGGAGTCGAGGATCCGAAGCTCGTGCAGCTCCGCGGCGTCGCTTTCGGTCATTGGCGCAAGCAGCAGACGCTCGGTTTCCAGGGTCCATTCGTCGTCGGCGGGGACGTTGAGCACCTAGTGACCTTGCCGGCTTCGGCAGGGATTGACCTGCAATGGCATCGTCGGGGCGCGTCTTTGCCTAGAGGCACTCCGCACTCTACGCGCACTGGCGTTGACACTGGGAAAGCGCCGTCTCTAAAGTCGCGGTGCTTGCGAACCGCGCGCGTGGGGCTCTATGTCTGAGAAGACCGCCGGCCACAAGATCCTGATCACGGACATCGCCTGGCCCAGCACGGCGCCGGAGCGCGAGGTGCTCGCCGAGCTCGACGCGGAGGTGATCGAGTCGGATAGCCCCGACGAGGATCGGCTGATCGAGCTGGCGCAGGACGTAACGGGGATCCTCACCTGCTTCGCCAAGGTCACCGAGCGCGTGATCGCCGCCTCGCCCCGCCTGGGGGTGGTCGGGCGCACCGGCGTGGGCACGGACAACATCGACGTGGACGCCTGCACCCGGCGCGGCATTCCGGTGACCTACGTGCCCGACTACGCCATCGAAGAGGTGGCCGACCACGCCATGGCGCTGCTGATGGCGCTGTCCCGCAAGATCGTGGCGCTGGACCGGCTCACCAAGGCGGACCGCTGGGAGACCAAGCCCGCGCGCCCCATCTACCGGATGCGCGGGCGCACCCTGGGCATCCTGGGCTACGGTCGCATCGGCCACGCGCTGGCGCTGCGCGCGATTCCCCACGGGCTCAAGATCCTGGTCTACGACCCCTACATCACGGCCGACCGCGTGGCCGACATTGGGGCCGAGCTGGTGGACAAGGAGCGGCTGCTGGCCGAGTCGGACGCGATTTCGGTGCACGCTCCGCTGACGCCCGAAACCCACCACGTGATCGGCGAGACCGAGCTGCAGGCCATGAAGCCGGATGCCTTTCTGATCAACACTGCCCGGGGGCCGCTGATCGACGAATACGCGCTCGCCCGCGCGCTGTCCGAGGGCTGGATCGCGGGCGCGGGCATCGACGTGCTGCAGGCCGAGCCGCCGCCGGACGGCCACCCCCTGCTCGCGGAGCCCAACGCCATCGTCACGCCCCACGCGGCGTTCATGTCCGAGGAATCGGTCCTAGAGCTCGAGCGCCGCGCGGCGCTGGCCGTCGTGCGCGTCCTCCAAGGCCGCATGCCCGAGTTCATCTGGAATCGAGAAGTGCTGGAGCAGGTGAGGCTGGCCGAAGGGTAGGCGGCGCGCCGAGCGTCTCGCACACTTCCACAGCTCGATTCTCAGCAGAGGAAGGATGCTTGCCGATAGGGCCATATCCGACTAGTCTTAAGTCTAGTCAGAGTGATCATTCACGGAGGCGACATGGGTAAAGTCTGGCCAGTACAAGACGCCAAGGCGAGATTCAGCGAGTTCCTGGCCACCAGTCTCGTGGAAGGCCCGCAAATCGTGACCAAGCGCGGCGTCGAAACCGCCGTGCTGGTGCCGATCGAGCAGTGGCGGCGATTGGAACAGCGGACAAAGCCGGACCTCAAGCAGTTGCTGCTCACCCCGGAGGCGCGGACAGACTCGCTGACCCCGCCGCGAGCACCGCATCGCCGGCGAATCCCCGAAGCATTCGAGTAGACCGGTGTATCTCCTCGATACCAACGTAGTATCCGAGCTGCGGCGGCCGTTTCCCGATCCGTCCGTCGTGCGTTGGATCACCGACGCGCCAGGCGAGCGACTCTTTCTGTCGGCGGTCACCGTCGGTGAAATACAGGCGGGAATCGAGATCATCCGGCAGCGAGACTCGGCGAAGGCATCAGATCTCGAAGCCTGGCTCGGCCAGGTCCTCGCCTCCTACGGCGTCTTGCCGATGGACGCAACGGCGTTCCGCGAGTGGGCGCGCCTCAAGCACCGACAGCCGGAATCGCTGATCGAAGACGCGATGATCGCCGCCACGGCCGTGGTTCACCGCCTCAACGTGGTCACCCGCAACGTGCGGGACTTCGGGCGACTCGGCGTGACGGTCATCAATCCCTGGGAGTCTGCGTAATCGGTCCCGTCGCTCGTAGGTCGTCCGAGAAACTCTGAGCCAAACGATCCCTAAGTCCGCGTAGGGGCGCCCCTAGTGGGCGCCCTCTGGTAGCCGGGGAGTATCGAAGCAGAGGGCAGCCACTAGGGCTGCCCCTACACGGACGGGATGAACCAGAAACGACGTCAGGCGCAGCCGGTGGCTATGGCTAGGGCGCGGCAGACCTGGCGCATTTTGGTTGGGCTGAGCGAGCCGACGTAGCGGTGGAGGCGGTTTTGCTCGACGGTTTGGACGTGGTCGAGGTTGATGGCGGAGCCGTGACGTAGGCCCTCGTCCGGGCCGACGACGACCTCGCTGGGCAGGCCGCGGATGGTGGACGTGATGGGGGCGACCATTGCCGTGTGGAGCAGTGGGAGCACTTCCTGGCGCGTGAGAATGACGACCGGACGCCGCTTGTCGGGCGATCTGAATCCGTAGTGCCAGATCTCGCCGCGACGCGGTCCGGCGTCTAGTCCTGGGGCCATGCGCCCTCGCCGGCCCAGCCCTCGAACTCGGCGTCAAGCCCGGCGGCATCGCCGTAGCCCGCGCGGTATCGATGGGCGATGTCCTCGGCGTCCTTGCGGGCCAGGTAGGCGGCGGCCGCCTCTCGCAGCACGGCCGAGCGACCCCGCTCCCGGACGGCGGGGTGCGCGTCGAGCCGCTTGAGGAGCGCCTCGTCGAATGTGATCTGTATAGGTTTCATAGCTATAAAGATACTACATCACAAATAGACAGTCTGATTTGGGAGTCATTGACGCCCGGCTGCGCCTTCGCGGTTCTTCCGGCGTCGTGCGATGTCTACGGCGGCGGTGCCGCTTTCCCGCCCCTTGGATTCCTCGCCTGCGGCTCGGAATGCCAATGTGGGTGGCGCAAGCGTTCTCGGTGGAATTCCCACGCTGCACCCAGCGCGGGCCACCGGGACTCGACCGCCGGGCGACCCCTCACCCTGGCCCTCTCCCTGTGGGAGAGGGGACCGGACACGGCCTTTTATTCGGCGTCGAAGTTAAACGCCGAACGTGTATAAAAACCCCGGCTTTTCAGGTTTGGGTCTCCGCTGGTCGCAACTGCCGGGCGGGCCTGCATGTGGCGTCATTTCGGCCTTGGGCCGGGATCGAGACCGCCTGGACGGCCTTGCTCTGCACGGCCCCTTAGATTCCTCGCTGCGCTCGGAATGACAGGTTGGTGGTTCAAGTGCTGGTCGTGGATTCCCCGGGCTATCCGGAAGCCGGACAACCCCTCACCCTAACCCTCGCCCTGTGGGAGAGGGGACCAGACTGCCGCATGACAGCGGGCCTCGATGGCGGATTGGTAGACGGCGAGGGTTGCGGTGGCGGAGCGTTGCCAGGTGAAGGTGGACGCGGCGCGAGTGCGGGCGTTCTTGCCCCAGGCGGCGAGGCGGTCGCGGTCCTCCAGGGCGTGGATCAGGCCCCAGGCGATGTCATCCGGGTCGGCGCCGTTGACGTGCAGGCCGGTCTGCTCCGGACCGCCCGCGACCACCTGCTCGCGGAAGCCCACCACGCCCTGCGCGCCGACGACGGCCGGCTTGCCGCAGGCCATGGCCTCGGCGGCCACGAGGCCGAACGGCTCATAGGTCGAGGGCAGCACCACCACGTCGCTGGCGACGTAGTGCGCGATGCGCTCCTGCTCGTCCACGAACTCCGTGCGCATGACCACGCGATCCGACCCCCCGGCGTGGGCGAAGGTGTCGCGCAGCTCGTGCTCCAGCTCGCCGGACCCGAGCACCACGAGCCAGGCTCCGGCGCACTGGGACGCAACCGATCCCCAGGCCGCGGCAAGCTGCCGCACGCCCTTCACCTCCGTGAGCCGGCCGATGAAAAGCGCCACCGGCGCCGCTGTCGGGATGTCGTAGCGCGCGCGCACCTCGGGACCGCCAGGGGCGAGCGGGTGATAGAGGCGCGTATCCACGCCATTCCAGACGGCCTGGACCCGGTCGTCCGGCCAGCCGTGCGCGACCAGGTCCTCGCGCATGGCTTTGCTGACGGTGACGACCGCCGCCGCCTCGTGCCCCAGGGTCAGCTCCCAGGACTGGACGATGGGCGACGACGCCACAGGCTGGCGTCCGCGCTCGGTGCTGTGCACGTGGAAGACCACCGGCGCATCGACCAGCGGCGCGAGCACGAGGCCCGACGGCGCGGCGAGCCAGTCGTGGATCGCCACCACGTCGAAGGGCCCCCGGCGGTGGCGTTCGCGCACGCGGTCGGCCCAGAGGACGTTGGTCGCCGCGAGCTCGCCGAGCAGGGGTCCCCAGGCTTGGGCTTCGCCGTTGAGGAGCGACGAATAGAGTGGGGTGAGCTCGAGGGGGCGGGTCCAGTGAGTGCCGTCCGCCGGGTCCGGGTCGGTGGCGCGGAGGGCGGCGAAGACTTCCACCTCGTGCCCGGCGGCGCGCAGGGCCGCGACCATGGCGCCGGCGTAGGTGCCCAGGCCGCCGACGATATGGGGCGGATATTCCCAAGTGACGATGGCGATGCGCATCAAGGGGTGGGCGCTTCGGAGTGCCGGATGACCCTCACCCTAGCCCTCTCCCTTCCAGGGCGAGGGGACCGGATCGGCCTGTGGCGTGGCGGCGAAACGCCCGGGCCGCCGTGGTTTTTCCTTGCCCCTTAGATTCCTCGCTGCGCTCGGAATGACAGCAGGGGGACGAGCGACCATGGGGATTCCCACGCTGCACGCAGCGCGGGCCACCGGACGGCCCCTCACCCTCGCCCTCTCCCCGTGGGAGAGGGGACCGGACCGGGCCGCGGGCGTGGCGACCATCCACCCGAGCCGCGGTGCCGCCTTCCGGCCCCTTAGATTCCTCGCTGCGCTCGGAATGACAGCAGGGGGACGAGCGACCATGGGGATTCCCACGCTGCACGCAGCGCGGGCCACCGGACGGCCCCTCATCCTCGCCCTCTCCCCGTGGGAGAGGGGACCGGACCGGCGCTTCCAGGTTGGATGGCGGGTGGATTCCCGCCTCCGCGGGAATTACGAAGGGCCAGCGGACATCGGTCATACGAACCCTGGATTCCGGCCTTCGCCGGAATGACGGCGGGGGGTGCGCAGAAGTGTCGCGAACCGTCCCCAAGGGCGTGGTTCGACAGGCTCACCACGAACGGGAGTGGACTCAGCGCGAGTCGGTTAGGCAATGGCATCCAGGAAGTTGACGTAGACGCGCTGGTGCTCCCAGAGCAGGCGCTCGGTGCCCATCCACATCCACTCCTGTGGGGTGAAATAGGCCGACACGTCGGCCTCGGCGCCGACGCGGCCGACCCATTGCAGCCAGTGCAGGTTGTCGGATTGCATGAGCCAGTGGGCGATCTCGACCAGCTCCGCGTCGCCGGTCATTCGCGCCGCGCCGTAGGCCACGCTCATGAGGCGGTAGATGGCTTGCTGCGCGTGGTTGCCGAGGAAGAACTCGAGGCCGCCGCTTTCGCCCGCCCAGGTGGCCGGGAACGGCGTAAGCGGCAGGTCGTGCACCTCCTGGTCGGGCGCTTGCAGGATCTCGCTGGGCGTGACGCACGTGACGCCTTTCTCGGCGAGCGCGGCCGGCAAGGCTCTCAGGAACTCGAAAATGCCGGTGTCGCGATTGTGATGCTCGCCGAAGGTCTCGAAGTCCCACGCGAGCAGGACGAATTCGCCCGGCGCGTCGCGGACCCACTGGGCGTAGGTATCGGCCATGAGCGGCCAGCGGTCCCAACTCTGGTTCGAGAAGCGGTAGCCGACGTCGTCGCTGAGCGGAAAGTGTCGGGGCAGGATCTTGAGCGACCCGCCGTCGAAGTTGTAGCGATGCGTGGATTCGCGCCAGTCCATGACCCACTGACGCCCGTCGATGAAGGCGCCCTGATAGCCGGCGGTCTGCAGCGCGCGATAGATGTCGGCGGACATGAGCATCTCGGTGGTGTCCGCCACGACCGGCTCGACGCCGAAGCGCTTGGCCGCGCCGGATCGGGCGAACTCCATTTGCGTCGTGAACGTCGGCAGGTCGATGAGCATGGTCATGGCGTGAAACGGCTCCACGGCCACAAGCTCGGCGCGGGGATGGGCGACCAGCCCCTGCATTTCCTCCAACAACTCCGGCGCCCAGGTCTCGAACTGCTTGACGGTCGAAAGGGGAACGCCGAGCGACAGCGTCAGGCCCTCGTCGAGCAGCCGACGCCAGAGCGGCAGCGCGGGGCGATAGCACCAGCGCGCGACCTTCTGGAAGTAGTGGCGGTTGAGGTCCTGATCGAACATCAGGCGCGCCAACTCGGCGGCGGACGCGCCACGGGGCAGTTCGACCGCGGGCAGCCGTACGCGACGCGGCTGGTGCAGCACCGTGTAGATGACCAGTTGCTCGGCCAGAGGTCGTCAACTCCCGGGCCGATGTCGAATCCGGCCCACGTGATGCTACAGCCCGCGCAACCCCTGACGCTGTCCGGCGAGCTGCAACTTGCTCAGCAAGAGTGGCAGCAGCGCGTCCCAGGTGTGGAGCTGGGCGGTCTCGCGCGCGCCGGTGCGGATGCGCTCGGCCAGCTCGGGATCGTCGCGCAGCAGCCGCGCCACCTGCACGATCTCGTCGGGGCTGCCGACATCGTCCAGGGCCACGCTGTTGCGCATGGGAATGGCGTAGTCCTCGCCGGTCGATCCGACGTAGGCGACGCCGCCCGCCGCCATGGCTTCGAGGCCGACTAGGCCGAAGGGCTCGTAGCCGCTGTTTGCGAGCACGCCGTCGGCGGCGGCGTAGAGCGCGGGCAGCGCATCGTCGGGCAGGAAGAACTCGACGTTGAGCACGGCGGCGTCGGGATCGGCGTCGGCGAGGGCCTGCGCGATGCCGGCAATCGATCGATCGTCGGTGTGCACGCCGACCGCCTGGAGCCCGCGCCAGGCCATGTGGCCGTAGACCTCGTGGGCGTGAGCTTCCAGCTGTCCGGCTTTCATCACCAGGCGGGCGGGCACGCCGCCCTCGTGCAGACGGTGCACGGCCTCCACCGCCGCCAGCCAGCCCTTGTCCGGGTCCATGCGTCCGAGCTTGAAGAACCAGGGGCCGGAACCGACGGCCTGGCGAACGGCGTCGACCGCGTCAGCGTCGACGGGCTCCAGCAACTCCGACGGGATGCCGTTGGGAATCACCAGCGGGTTGACGCCGTGCGACCACATCTGGGCCTTGACGAAGCGAGATACTGCCGTGAATTGCGCGACGTATCCCAGACGATTCCAGTTGATGCGGTCGAACGACATGTCGTTGTTGGCGTTCCAGAGCAGAACGGCGGCGTCGCGGATGCCCAGGAAGTGCAGCGAGTCGCTGAGCCGGGACAGGGCGTCGGCGGTGTGCCACTCCTCGGCGATGACCGCCACGCGCCGCCCGGCGGCGAGGGCCGGCTCGACGATGGCTTGCGTGACGAAGGCCGGAACCGAATCCTGGTAGTCATGAACCTTGGCAACTTCGTCCGCGTAGGCGCCCTCCGGGTGCGAGGCGCTGATCCATTGGCACCAGCGATGCAGATGCAGGCAGCCGTCCTCGCGCGTCTCCCTGCCGGGCAAGGTGGGGTCGCCGACGAAGACCAGGTGCGTCTGGAAACCATTTCGGGCCAGCGCTTGGGTGAGGTGGGTGACGCGGACGCCGAGTCCGCCGGCTTGGGCGTAGGGTTGGTCCGGTCCTTCGAAGGACAGGAAGACGAACTCGAGGTCGTCGGGGGTGAATGACATGCGGCGGGCGGGCGCCTTGCGGGCGGCGAAGGCCGGGGGCTCCATAGTAGCGGCGGGCACGTCGAGATCTCGCTGATGAATCCACGGGAGTCTGACTCCGAGCCGCGGGGCGATGCGCTGGGGGCGGGCGTCGGTCGTGCGGCGGCGATTGTGGTGGCGTCGATCCTGGTCAGCCGGGTGCTGGGGTTTGTGCGCCAGGCCGCCATCAATGCCGAATTCGGCGTGGGACCGGAGGCCGACGCGTGGTTTGCGGCGTTCCGCATTCCCGACACGATTTTTATGCTGCTGGCCGGCGGCGCGCTGCTGTCGGCGGTGATCCCGGTCTACGCGGAAGTGAAGGCGCGCGGGGATCCGCAGGCGCTGGGGCAGTTCGTGGGGCGTATCGGCGCATTGGTCGCTGGAGCCAGCGCGGTGCTCGCGGGAATCAGCGCTCTGCTGGCCGAGCCGTTGATGCGCGTGGTGGCGCCGGGCTTTCCCGACGCAACCGTGGCGCTGGCGACCGACGCGGCGCGCTGGCTGATGATCTCGCCGGTGGTCCTGGCCATGAGCGCCGTGGCCAAGGCGGCGCTGCAGGCCGAGCGCAAATTTGCCCTGCCGGCGCTCAGTCCGCTGCTCTACAACCTCGGGATCATCGCGGGCGCGCTGGGTCTGGCGCGGGTGTTCGGCCTCACCGGCCTAGTGTGGGGCACGCTGATCGGCACGGGTCTGCATCTGCTGGTGCAGACGCCCGGGCTGCCCACCATCTTTGGCGCGGGCGAGGCCACGACGCGTCGTTTCGACTACACGACGTGGCATCCGGGCGCGGCGTGGGCGGACCCGGACGTGCGCAAGGTCATCCGCCTGATGGTGCCGCGCATGCTCGGGGTGGCGGTGCTGCAGGCCAGCCTGATCTACATCAACATCCTGGCGTCGTTGCAGGGTCCGTCGGCCGTGGCGGTGCTCAATAACGCCTTTCTGCTCATGTTGCTGCCGCTGGGCGTATTCGGCATGGCGCTGGGGGAAGCCGCGCTGCCCGATCTGGCCCATCGCTGGATCAGCGGGGACCGCGCCGCGTTCGCTCGCCGCGTGCACGGCGTGGGCCGGATCGTGCTGTTCCTGAGCGTTCCGGCGGCGGTGGTGCTGGCGGTGCTGGCGGAACCGATCGTGTCCGTGGCCTTCGAACGGCATGCGTTCGACGCCCGAGCCACCGAGCTGACGGCCAACGCGCTGCGGTTTTATGCGGTGGGCCTGGCGGGGCACGCGGCGGTGGAGGTGCTGGTGCGCGGATTCTTCGCCATGCACGACACGCGCACTCCCGTGGCGGTGGGCGCGGGCTCGCTGGCGCTGCACATGGTGCTGTCATGGGCACTTTCGATGGTGATGGGGAATCCGGGGATCGCGCTGGGGCTGTCGATCGGCGTCCTCGTCGAGGCGGTGATCCTGGTGGCGATTCTGCGCCGCCACGGAGGCCTGGTCGTGCACCGCGCGGACGGGCGCTGGCTGCTCAGCATCGGCCTGGCGGCCGCCCTGATGGGGGCCGCGATCGGGGGGCTGCGGCTGGCGACCTGGCCGGCGTCGGACGCCATCGCGGGCGGCGGGTGGCTGGCGGCCTACCTGGCGACGGCGCTGGTGGTGTACGTGGGCGCGGCGCGTCTGATGCGCATCCCGGAGCTGGATGAGCTGGTCGGGCGAATCGCCGGCTGGCCGCAGCGCATGGCCCGCTGAATAGAATCAGGCATGAACTCCGGCGGCGAGGTCGATCAAGCGCACACGCGCAACTTCTGCATCATCGCGCACATCGACCACGGTAAATCGACGCTGGCCGACCGCATGCTGGAGCGCACGGCCACGCTGACCGCGCGCCAGATGCGCGACCAGGTGCTCGATTCCATGGACCTCGAGCGTGAGCGCGGCATCACCATCAAGGCGCATCCGGTGCGCATGGAGCTGGACCTTGACGGCACCGCCTACACGCTGAATCTGATCGACACGCCGGGCCACGTGGACTTCAGCTACGAGGTGTCGCGCTCGCTGGCCGCGTGCGAGGGGGCGGTGCTGCTGGTGGACGCCAGCCAGGGCATTGAGGCGCAGACCCTGGCCAACGCCTACGTGGCGGTGGAGCACGACCTGACGGTGATTCCGGTGGTCAACAAGATCGACCTGCCGACCGCCCGAGCCGACGTGGTGGCGCAGGAGCTGGCGGACTTTCTCGGCGCGAGCGTCGATGACGTCTTGCAGGTTTCCGCCAAGTCGGGCGCGGGCGTGGATGACCTGCTGCACCGAATCGTCGAGGCCGTCCCGCCGCCGGCTGGAGATCCGGACGCCCCGCTGCGGGCGCTGGTGATCGATTCGAGCTACGACCAGCACCGGGGCGTGGTGGCGAGCGTGCGAGTGTTCGACGGATCGCTGCGCCGGAACGAGCGGCTGCGGCTTATGCAGACCGGGACACGGGCCGAGGCGGTCGAAACGGGGGTGTTCACCCCGGCGGTGAGCGCCCGCGAGGGGCTAACGACCGGACACGTGGGCTACGTGGCCACCGGGCTCAAGGAAGTCCGCGAGTGGCCGGTGGGCGACACGGTGACCCACGAGCACGCGCCGGCGACGCAGCCGCTGCCGGGTTATCGCACGCCAAAGCCGCTGGTGTTCGCCAGCCTCTACTCCACCGATCCCGAGGGCTACACGGACCTGCGCGAGGCGCTGGACCGCCTGCGGCTGAGCGATCCCGCGATCGTGAGCCAGCCGGAGCAGTCGGCGGCGCTGGGGTTCGGGTTTCGCTGCGGGTTCCTGGGCGTGCTGCACATGGACATCGTGCGCGAGCGGCTGGAGCGGGAATACGAGTTGGAGCTGGTGCTCACGACCCCGCAGGTCGAGTACGAGGTCGCCACGCGCGACGGCCAACTCATGCGCGTGGACCGGCCGGCGGACCTGCCGGAGCCGTCGCAGATCGGCGAGGTGCGGGAGCCGTGGATGGTGGTGACCATCGTGACACCGGAGGATCATCTCGGCGGGGTGATCGAGCTGTTGCAGTCCCGGCGCGGCGAGCACCGGCGACTTGAATACCTCGAGCCGACGCGCGTGCTGCTGGAGTACGGCCTGCCGCTCGGCGAGATGCTGACGGAGTTCTTCGACGCGCTCAAGTCCGCGACGCGCGGGTATGGCTCGCTCGACTACAGCTTTGGGGAATATCGGGCGGGGGATTTCGTGCGGCTGGACATGCGGCTCAACGGCCAGATGGTGGATGCGCTGTCGACGATCGTGCCCCGGGCGCGCGCCGCGGAGATTGGGCGCGACCTGGCCCTGCGACTGAAGCGCGAGATTCCACGGCAGCAGTTCGAGGTGAGTGTGCAGGCGGCGGTGGGGTCGCGCATCGTGGCGCGGGAAACCGTGCGACCGGTGCGGAAGGACGTGCTGGCCAAGTGCTACGGCCGCGATGTGACTCGCAAGCGCAAGCTGCTGGAAGCCCAAAAGGCCGGGAAGCGACGGCTCAAGCGCGTGGGCCAGATCGACGTGCCGCAAGAGGCGTTCACCGCCGTACTGCGATCGGGCGGCTCGGGCGGGACGCGGCGGCGGCGGGCGTAGACGCGCCGGCTTTTTTGTCGGAGCAAAATCACGGCTGCTACTTATTCATTGTCCGTATGACGGAGCAAAGCCGTCGAACGCGCCCGCCGCGACACGGTCGGCCTCGCGGCGCACATCGCTCGGTGATATACTCCGAGGGAGCGGCCTAGCGGCGACATATTGGCGGACGCGGCCCGCTTTTCTTTGTCTCTGGGGAGGGACTCGAACTAACGGCCGAAGGAGGCAGCGATGCGCAGCGAGTTCATTCTCGCCTTGCAGCAGCTTGCCGACGAGAAGGGCATCCAGGTGGATGCCGTCCTCGACTCTCTTCGCACGGCGGTAGCGTCCGCCTATCTCGACTCCAGCAACGAGTACGACGACATTGACGTCGAGATTTCGCCGGACACGGGCGAGGCCACCATCTACGCCAACAAGACGGTGGTGGACGAGGTGACCGATCCGATTCGGGAGATCTCGCTGAGCGACGCCCAGGCCTATGACGAGACGGTGCCCCTGGGCGAGATTTTCCAGATCGACGTGACGCCGCCGAATTTCGGGCGCATCGCCACCCAGCGCGCGCGGCAGGCCATGCAGCAGGCGCTGCGTGACGCGGAGCAGATGGAGGTCTACAGCCAATTCATCGAGCACCAGGGCGAGATCCTGGTCGGGCGGGTGACGCGGGTGGAGTCGCGCGGAGTGTTCGTGGAGTTGGGCCGCGCCGAGGCCGTCATGCCCGTGGCCGAGCAGATTCCCGGCGAGTTCTATCGCGTGGGCCAGCGATTGCGCGTGCTGTTGCTCGAGGTCGCGGAGGGCGGCCGAGGGACGCAGCTGCGGGTCTCGCGCGGGCACGCGGACTTCGTGCGCCGGTTGTTCGAGCGCGAGGTGCCGGAGATTCAGAACGGCCTGGTCGAGATCACCGGCATCGCCCGCGACGCCGGCGTGCGCTCGAAGGTTTCCGTGCGCTCGCTGCAGGACGGGCTGGACCCGGTTGGCGCCTGCGTGGGCATGCGCGGCACGCGAATTCAGAACATCCTTCGCGAGCTGGGCCAGGAGAAGGCCGAGATCATTGAGTGGGCGGCCGACCCCAGCGCGTTCGTGGCCAACTCGCTGAGCCCGGCGCGGGTGCAGACGGTGCACATCAGCCACGCCGAACGCACCGCGGATGTCTTCGTGCATCCGGACATGGTGTCGCTGGCGATCGGTCGCGAAGGGCAAAACTCGCGGCTGGCCGCGCGTCTGACCGGCTTTCGCATCAACATTCGCGACGCGTCGGCGCCCGCGGAAGCCCGCGGCGTAGCCGCGCCGGACGAAGACGAGACCGACGCGGATGCCGCGGGGGACATCGAGTCCAGCGATGCCGCCGACGAGGCCGGAGATATGGATGTAGACACGGCCGGCGCTACCGCTGAGCGGCCAGCGGCCGGATCCGCGGAGACATAGCTCTGCGTCATCAGCCTCAGCGCACCTGCATCGCCTGCCGCACCAAGCGTTCCAAGCGCGAGCTTGTGCGCATCGTGCGGACCCCCACGGGAGCGATCGAGTTGGACGCGACCGGGCGCGCGCCCGGTCGCGGGGCGTACATTTGCCGCGATGAGACATGCTGGCCCGCGGCGATCAAACGCGGCGCGCTGGCGGCACAGTTGCGTGTGAGCATTCCCGATTCGACGATCGAAGCCCTCGGCCATCAGATAGAGGCGACCCATGAGCGGCGCCTTCAGCCCGCGATGAGCGACTAGCGTGGCGCGCGGTCGCCGCCCGGCGCGGCGCGCACCCCATCGACCCGGCGGCCGCCGCAAGGCCCCGCCGCCGTCTCCGGCCGCGCCTGCGCCGGCGCCCGCGGCGCCGGAAGCCGCGCCGATGCGCACCGTCCCCCTGCCCGAGACGGCCACCATTGCGCAAATCGCCGAACGCGCCCAAGTCGAAAGCACCGACATCATCGTCGAGCTGCTCTCGCGCAACGTGCTGGCGACCATCAATGCCGCCATCGATCGGGACACGGCCCGCGCGGTGTTGGCCAAGCTCGGCGTCGACGTCACCGACGAGGAGACCGACGCCCCGGCGGCAGCAGCCGAAGTTGAGCAAGCCGCGCCGGCCGACGATGAGGCGCCGACGGGCGATCCGCGCCCGCCGGTGGTAACGGTCATGGGACACGTGGACCACGGCAAGACCACGTTGCTCGACGCCATCCGACAGACCCAGGTCGCCGCGGGCGAGCACGGTGGGATCACGCAAAGCATCGGCGCCTACCAGGTGACGACCGATGAGGGCGCCATCACGTTCATCGACACGCCGGGCCATGAAGCGTTCACCGCCATGCGGGCGCGCGGCGCCGGAGTGACCGACATCGTGGTGGTGGTGGTGGCCGCCGACGACGGCGTGATGCCGCAGACGGTCGAGGCCATCGGGCACGCCAGGGCCGCCGGGGTGCCGATGATCATGGCGGTCAACAAGATCGACCTGCCGACGGCCAACCCGGAGCGCGCGTACCAGCAGCTGACGGAGCATGAGGTGGTGGTGGAGGCCTACGGCGGGGACGTCGTGGCGGTGCCCCTGTCGGCGGAGCAAGGCGACGGCATCGACGAACTGCTGGAGTACATCAATCTGACGGCGCAATTGGAGGAGTTGCGATCGCCCGCGGACGGGCCGGCGGTCGCCACGGTGATCGAGACGCGGCTCGACCGCAGCCAGGGGCCCATTGCGAGCGCCATCGTCACGAGCGGAACGCTGAGCGTCGGCGACCAGGTGCAAGTGGGGAACGTCGAGGGTCGCGTGCGCGCGCTGTTCGACCACACCGGGGAGCGGCTCAAGCAGGCCGGTCCGTCGACGCCGGTGCAGGTGGTCGGCCTGGAATCCACCCCCACCGCCGGCGATCAGCTTCGGGCGACGAAGCGGAGCAAACGCCGCCGCCGCGCCGAGCGGTCGGCGGCGCAACGCGGCGGCGGCGAGCAGGCGATCCGGCTGAGCCTGGAGCAACTGGCGGCGCAGATGACCGCGGGCCAGCTCCACCAACTGAGCGTGGTGGTGAAGGCGAGCACGGACGGCGCGGCGGCCGCGGTGGTGAAATCGCTGGCCGATGTCGGCGAGGCCCGCACCCGGGCCGTCGTGATCTACGAGGGCGTGGGGACCATCACCGAATCCGACGTGAATCTGGCCGCCGCCGCCGAGGGCATCGTGGTGGGATTCGACGTGCGGATCGACCCGGCCGCCCGCGCCGAGGCCGATCGCCAAGGCGTGGACGTGCGGGTCTACTTCACGATTTACGAGCTGATCGACGAGGTCGACGCCGCCCTGCGAGGAATGCTGGAGCCCGAGGAATTCGAGGTGGTCGACGGGCAACTCGAAATCCGAGGCGAGTTCCGCAGCGAGCGCACGCTGCAGATCGTGGGTGGCATGGTGCTGACCGGACGCATCTATCGGGGCGCGGACGTGCGCATCCTGCGCCGCGGCGAGGAGATTGGCCAAGGCCGAATCAGTACGCTGCGGCGGTTTGCGGACCCGGTGGATGAAGTGCGCGAAGGGTTTGACTGCGGCCTGGGCATCCAGACGACGACGAACATCGAGCTTGCCGACATCATCGAGGTCTTCCACACCGAGACCCGGCAGCCCTGATCGTCGGAGTCGCCCGCATGCCCACGCGCCGCCCAGAGCGCATTGCCGCCCAGATCGCCCGCGAAGCCAGTGAGATCGTGAGGTTCACGCTGGGCGACCCGAATATCCGGCTCGTTACAGTCAATCACGCGCAGGTGAGCCCCGATCTACGCCGCGCCACGATCTTCGTCACCGTGCTTGGCGACGCGGAGCAGTGCGAAGAATCGATCGCGGCGCTGGAACGAGCGGAAGGCGTGGTGCGGCGCGAGCTGAGCGCCCGCCTGCGGCTGCGCTTCACCCCCGAAATCAGATTCCAACTGGATCCGGGGATGGTCACGGAGGAGCGCATGCGTCAGCTGCTGGACGAGGAGCGCGACGAGTCGAACCCCGGCGCGAGCCTCCCCGCCGAGCGGTCCGAGTGAGCGCCGGTCCCCAACGCACGGCGCGCCGTCCAGGCTGACCTCTTGTGTCCTCGCCGGTTGACGTTCCGAGCGGATTCCTCGTAACGGCCAAGCCGATCGGGGCGCGGTCGACGGCGCTGGTGCAGGCGGCGCGCGGCTGCCTGGGCCGGCAAAAGGTGGGCCACTGCGGCACGCTGGACCCCCTGGCCGCGGGGGTGCTGCCGCTGGCGATCGGCCGCGCCACGCGGCTCAGCGAATACCTGCTGCGCGCGCCCAAGACCTACATTGCGGCCGTGCTCTTTGGCGTGCAAACCACCACCGACGACTTGGAAGGCGCCGTGATGCGCCCGTTGCAACCGTCTCCGGAACCGGCGGAAGTCCTCGATGTGCTGCCGAGGTTCGTCGGCACGCTGCACCAGCGCCCGCCGGCAGCGTCGGCAGTGCAGGTTGACGGTCGGCGGGCCTATGCGCGCGCTCGAGCGGGAGAGGAATTCACGCTCCCCGAGCGGGAGGTCGAGGTGCACGCGATCACAGCCGTGGCGCAGGCCACGGTCACGACCGCGGTGTGCGGCGACCGGCTGCTGCTGGACGGCGGTGGGCCCGGCCAACCGGCGCTGGTCGTGGCCCTCGACGTGCGGTGCGGCCGCGGGACGTTCATCCGCAGCCTGGCCCGCGATATCGGCGAGGCGCTGGGCTGTGGGGCGTCGTTGCTGGCGCTGGTGCGCACCGCGGTCGGCCCGTTTCGCCTGGCCGACGCCATTGGCCTGGCGGACTTGCGGCGGGCGTCGCCGGCGGAGGTCGCGGAACTGGTGCACGCGCCGGACGCGGTACTGGACGACGTGCCCGCATGCCTGGTCGAGGCGGACGAACGGGACGATTTCGTGAACGGACGCCGCCTCGGCTCCCGGTCCGAGCAGACGGGTCTGCATCGCTTCTACGATGCCGACGGCGCGTTTCTGGGAGTGGCGGAGCATACGGGCGGCGAGTGGCGAAAGCTCCGCGTGATGGTGGCGGCCGCATGAACCTGCCCGCACGGATCGGCGGCTGTCCGGTGCACACGGACCTTGGCGCTCTCGGGGCGGACGAGCCGACGGCGCTCACGCTGGGCCGCTTCGACGGCGTGCACGAGGGTCACCGCGCCCTGCTGCGCGCCACGCTGGACGCGGCGCGAGAGAGGCCGGAAACCCGCGCGGTGGCGGTCACGCTTTGGCCGCCGCCGGAGTGGATGCTGCGCCCGGCGGAACCGCGCGCGTTGCTCACGACGTTGCATGACCGGCTGGCGCTGCTGGCAGCCTCCGGCGTCGACGCCATCGTCGTGCTCACATTCGATCGCGAATTCGCCCAACAGAGCCCGCGCGAGTTCTTGACCCGGCTGCGGGACGAGGCGGGCATGCGTGACCTGGTCTCGGGGCCGAATGCCCGGATCGGCAAGGGCGGCGCCGGCACGCCCCCGGTGCTGCGGTCGCTGAGCCGCGAGCTGGGCTTTCACTTCCGCGAGATTGCGTGGCATGGCCCCGCCGGAACCAATCGCAGCTCGACCATTCGGGCCGCGCTGGCTCGCGGCGACATTGCCGCCGCGAACGGCGGATTGGGCCGGACCTACAGTCTCGAGGGTGTGGTGGTGCGCGGCGCGGGCGAGGGTCGGAAGCTGGGCTTCGCCACGGCGAATGTCTCGCATGACGACTGGCTGTGCGTGCCCGGGGACGGGGTGTATGCGGGCCTGAGCGTGGCCGATGGATCCGAGCCGCTGCGCGCCGCCATCAGCATCGGCACGCGCCCCACGTATGGCGAGCACCCGCGAGTCGTGGAGGCTCACGTGCTGGACGCCGACGGCGACTTCTACGACCGGCCGATGCGGCTGTTCTTCGTCTCGCGGCTGCGCCCGCAGCGCACATTCAGCGACACCGGGGAATTGACGGTGGCAATCTCCGAGGACATTGCGGCGGTGCGCGCCGCTCCGCTGCCCTCAGCGGAGACCCTGGCGCCATTCGTTCGCGACGCGCATGCCAGGAGTGTGGGCTAACTCACTGCCTCCGGACGGGTCTGTCAATCACGCTGCCGCTAGGAAAGGTCTGACTACCTCCACCTGGAACGCCAGCCGTTGACCCCCATCCCAGCCTTCCCCCTTCCAGGGGGAAGGGGTTGAATCGGAGGCCCCTGAGAGTCCAATGCGAACCCTGGATGTCTTCGTAGCCGCCGACTGCGCCGCGAGCGCGACCGCGCGGCGCATCGCCGCCGACGTGGCGCGCGCCGCGCCGGACCTGGCCGTGCAGGTGGTTGACGTGCACGCCGAGTCCGCGTGCGTGCCGGCGGCGGTGGTGGCTGTGCCAACATACGTGCTGGACGGTCGATTGATTCACCTGGGCAATCCGAGCCCGGCGTGGCGCAGCGACCTTCTGTCGCGTCTGGAGAAAGGGGCAGCGCATGGGTCTTGAATCCCAGCCGGCCACCAGTCGCTCGCGCGGGCGGGCGGTAGCTCGAAGCGTCGCCGAACGGAAGCGCCAATACCTCTCGGCAGTCGACATCTTTCGTGACCTGTCGGAGCAGCAGATCAACGATGTCCACCAGGTCTTTCGCATGACGACCGTCCCCAAGGGCCGCATCGTGTTTCAGCCGGACGAAACCGGCGAAGGACTGTTCATCCTCAAGTCCGGCGGGGTGCAGGTCTACCGCATCTCTCCCGAGGGCAAGCGGTTCGTGGTGTCCACCGTCGAGCCGGGGGCGTTCTTCGGCGAGATGGCGTTCCTGGGTCAGTCGATGTACGGGTCGTTTGCCGAAACGACGGAAGCGTCCGTGCTTTGCGCGATGAGCCGCTACGACATCGAGCAGCTCATGCAGCGGTATCCGACGGTGGCGGTGCGCATGATGCAGGCGCTGTCGCAGCGGCTGAGCGAAGCGGAGACGCAACTCGAGGACCTGGCGCTCAAGTCGCTGTCCGCCCGCTTGGCCACGTTCGTCTTGCGCCACACCGGGGATGACGCCCGGCAGATGCTGGGGCTGACGCACAACGACCTGGCCGAGCGCGTGGGCACGTCGCGAGAAACGGCCACCCAGGCGCTGAATGAACTGAAGGCGGACGGGCTGATCGCCATTGGGCGGAAGCGCATCGAGATCCTGGACCGGGAAGGCCTGGAGGCGATCGCGGAGTCGTATTGAGCGGCGAGCGGGGAAAGACTCCCGCGTTCGGAGTCGTTTGGATGACCTCGAACGGGCGGGTCTGAGACCCGCCCCTACCGGAGGGTTCGAGGACGCTTCCGGGGTCGATCGGAGTGGATTTCGGCCGTCGCGGCAATGACGGAGGGGCACGGGCCGCGAGGGGTTGACCGGCGTTGTGCCCGATCTTCCGCCCCTTAGGAAAGCTCTGAAATAGGCCGTGGGCTAGACCCCAATCCGTTCGATTACCCCTTCGACAAGCTCAGGGCGAACGGATTGGGGTCCGTGCATGCCATGGTCTTTGCTGTATTCAGGGGTTCCTTAGATTCCTCGCTGCGCTCGGAAGGACACTGGTGGGGGAAATGGCGACGGGCGCGGGTCCCCTCGCGTCATCTCTCTCCGTGGGAGAGGGAGCCGGACTGGATTCCGGCTCCCCGCCTTCGCGGGGACAGGCTCCGCCGGAATGACGGACGGGCGGCGATGACTGGAGGCTGCATGGCGGCCTGAAATCCGGCGTGTGACACAATGCGCCGCCCGATGGCCGCAGGGGATCGCATGCACGGACCGCGCCCGCTGATCGCTTCGATTCGGGGCGTGGTGTCGAGCGCCCATCCCCTGGCCACGCAAGCCGGTCTGCGGCTGCTGCTGGCGGGCGGCAATGCCGTTGACGCGGCGGTTGCCACGGCGGCCGCGCTCAACGTGGTGGAGCCCTACATGTCGGGCGTGGCCGGCATGGGCGTGGCCACGCTGTTCGCGGCGAGCGAGGGCCGGATTCGCACGCTGGATTTCATTCCGCCGATTCCGGGCACCTACGACGCCACGACCAAGACTCGCGCGGACTTGATGCGCGGACCGCATAGCGTCGGGACTCCCGGAAACCTGGCCGGGTGGTGCGAACTGCTGACGGCCTACGGCCTGCGTCCGAGGCGCGAGGTCTTCGCGCCGGCGATCGACCTGGCGCGGAACGGGTATCCGATCACCGATTTCAACGCGTATGTCATCGACGAGTCGATGGAGGTGTGCGCCGGCGACGAGGTCTGGTCGGCGATTTATACCGACAACGGCGAGTCGCCGGCGCCGGGCTGGGTGCTGCGGCAGGAGGATCTGGCACGCACGCTGGAGATGGCGGCGGCCGACGGATCGAACGCCCTGCACCAGGGTCCGGCGGCGCGCAAGCTGGTGGAACGATTGGGGGCCCTTGGCGGCAGCGTCTCGCTGGACGACCTGGCGGCGGTGCAGCCGCGCTGGGACGACCCGGTGGCGACAAGCTATCGAGGACTGCGGGTGCACACGCCGCCGCCGCAGTCCGAGGGGTTCCAGATGTTGCAGTCGCTGCGGCTCATCGCGGGCACCGATATCGCCGCGCTGCCGCGCAACGGCATCGAGCAACTCGACGTGGTGTTGCGCGCGATTCGCCTCGCCGCCGAGCAGCGGATTCTGAACGCGAACGCCTCGCGCGACAGGATCGACGAGATGCTGGGCGAGGCCGAGGTGGCGGCGCTGCGCGAGCGGCTGGAGTCGGGCGAGCCGATCCGCGCCCGGACGCAGCTCTTCGGCGAGCCGACGTCCGGTATCGCCGGGTCGCGCGAGCACACGACGTCGCTCTCGGTGGGCGACGCGGAAGGCAACCTGATTTGCGTGACGCAGAGCCTGGGATCGCCGTTCGGCGCGGGAATCGCCGTGCCCGGCACGGGCGTGGTGCTCAACAACTTCCTGAATTGGGGCGAGCTGCACCCGGACAGCCCCAACTACATGACTCCGGGCGCGCCTTTGTCGCTGCCGATCGCCCCGAGCGTGACGACCCGCGACGGCGAGCCGGTGCTGGCGCTGGGCACGCCGGGCGGGCACGGCATCTGCCAGACGCAGACCCAAGTGATGGTGAAGTGGGCCGACTATGGGCTGGGCGTACAGCAGGCCATTGAGGATCCTCGGGGTGTTCTGGACGATGGAACGGCGCTGCGCATCGAGTCGCGGATCAGTCCGGAGACGATCGACGAGCTGGGACGGCGTGGGCACGACGTGAAGGTGCTGGATGCGTTCACGAATTACGTCGGCGGCATGCAGGGCGTGGCGCGCGATCCCGCGACCGGCGTGATGACCGGCGGGGCCGATCCGCGGCGGGACGGGTACGCCGCCGGACTGTAGGCGCGCTGCGCATAGGGAACCTCTGCAGAAATCAAAGACCCGTGGCATGCACGACCCCCAATCCGTTCGATTACCCCTTCGACAAGCTCAGGGCGAACGGATTGGGGGCCTAGCTCACGGCCTATTTCAGAGCTTTCCTCGACTTTCGGCGCGCTCAATCCGCCGAAATGAGCCGCGGGTCGCGTGGCGCCAATGTCGATATCCTGATAGCCGGCGCTAATTCGGCACCGTTGAACATGCTCGATCGCTGCGACGGCGGCACCAAGGGTTCGGACTGGGCGACGTGAGCGGGCGTTGGCGGATTCTCAGCTTTGGCGCGCTGGCCGTGGCCCTCGCGGCGGTGGCGGCAGTGGTGGCGCTGACGTTCGTGGCCGGACGGGGTAGCGAGACCACGAAGGCGGCTGCCCTGGCTGCCACGCCGTCGCCGACCGAGGGGATCTCCAATGAAGCCGCCGACGGGACCGCGCCGGATGCCTACGGCTCGCCGCCGGTTACCGCCGAGATCCTGGAAGCTCCGGTGGAAAGCCGATCCTCCGTGGGATTCCCGATCGTCGATGCAAAGCCTATGCGGCTCTCACGCACGTGTCCCTTCGTTGGACACCACGCGGCCTCGCATCAGCTGCTGCGGTTCCTGACGAGCGTCGACAACGCGATATTCGCGCTCGATCCCGCGATCGGACACTTGGCCTTGCTGGCGGACGGCGCGCGGCGGGGGCAAGTGGAGCCGGTGCGCCTGATGGCGGCGAGCGGCGCGGTGACCGACGCGCTGCGCCTGTCGCCCGCGTTGGAGCCTCGCAGCTACGGGGGCCCAGCGTTGTTTGCGCACCAGTTCAGGCTCCTGCGCGGTTTGGCGCTGCTTGCCGGGGAAACACAGTTCAGGCTGATCGATGCATTTACCGCGGGGTACACGAACGATCGCTTCAGGGACACGCCCGGCGAAGCGGTGTACGCCGTCCTGGGACTGGTAAACGGGCTGGAGATTTCGGTGGAGTTTCGCGACAACCTGATCCGGCGCCTGATCCCGTTTGACGAGCGCCCGAGAGGCTGCTGAGCGGCGACGCCTTCGGCCGGCGTGCGATCAGTCCAGGCGCGGGGCTCCGCCGTTTCGCCCGTCGATCATCTCGCGCAGGAGGTTGGTGGTGTGGTCGGTGCTGCCGCAGCACGACCCGATGACGCCGACGCCCAGGTCGATCCACCGCGCGGCGAACTCGACCATGCGCTCGGGCGGGTAGGTGTAGCAGACCTTGCCGGCGATGAGCTCGGGAACGCCGGCGTTTGACTGCGCCATGAGCGGGCGTGTCGGCCCGGCGTCCACCATCTGCTGCAGGACCTGCGTCATCTCTTCAGGACCGTTGCCGCAATTGCAGCCGACCACGTCGGCGCCCGCTTCCTCGCAGGCCCGGAGGCCATCGGCCGGCGCCACGCCCATCATGGTGTGCAGGTTGATGTCGTAGGTCATGGTGGCGAAGACGGGCAGGCCCGTTTCCTTGGCGGCCCTGATGGCGATCTGCACTTCCTGGATGTCGCTGAAGGTTTCGCACAGGATGAGATCGGCGCCGCCGGCCTTGAGGTGCTCGGCCTGGACGGCGAAGGCCTCATACATCTCGTCGGGCGTGATTTCGCCCAAGGGTTCGAGGAAATCTCCGCTCTGGCCAATGTCGCCCGCCACCCAAGCGTTGTCGCCGGCCGCCTCACGCGCCATCTCGGCGGCGCGGCGATTGAGTGATTCGGCCTGATCGAGCAGCCCGGCCCGCTTGAGCCGGATCAGGTTGCCGCCGAAGGTGTTAGTCGAGATGACGTCGGCGCCGGCGGCCACATAGCCGGCATAGACCTTGGCGACGTGGTCGGGGTAGCGCAGCGTGTCCTCTTCAGGCGCTTCCCGATCGAGGTTCTCGTAGTCGTTGAGATTCGAGCCCATGGCGCCGTCGAACAGGAGCACGCCGTCGTCGAGGCGGCGCACGGGCGCCAAGGGATCCGAGCGATCGACCATGGGCATCCCTTCTCAGTTGGACCGGCGCGGCTCGGCGGAGTCCGCGTCCTTCCGTCCGGCAGCATACCGCTGCGGCGTGGCGCCGACGTCTGTCACTCGCGGCCATTCGGCCCGGCGCGCCTGGCTTCCGCCACCAATGCTTACGATAGTGGCGGCGCAACTTCCAGCCGAAGTGCGAGATTGATGCGGCAGGGCCGACGAGGATCGCGATTCCGGGCGACGGGCGTCGGGGCGTCGACCTGTCGGTACGGGGCTGGATCGACCCTCCAGCGGCAACCAGTGGATCCGAGGTCGATATTCCCGGCCCGAGCCTCGAAAGACCCCCACCGCGCTATCAAATACCGGGCTGGTTCTATCTCTCTCCCCTTAAGGGATCCTTGCAAGGCTTGGCCATGCTTGAGGATGACCGGGCGAACCCAATCCGCTCCCAGGTTCAATGAAGGGTGGATTCCCGCCTTCGCGGGAATGACGAAGCGATACGCAAGAGATTCCCATTGGGGCGACGTCTAGATGCGCCGGCTGATGGTGTTCATTTTGTGGCTGATCGTGGCCCTCTTCGCCCTGGTGATCGTGATCGGATTCTTTGCGGCCATTGGCCGGGTGGACCGCGGCGACCTGACGGAGATCGTCGAATCGCCCGAGGTCGCCGATTCGGCGATGGACAAGGTGGCGCAGTTCGGCGTGGTGAGCGCGCGAGCCCGCGCCAGCGGGGCGTCCCAGCCGGTGCAGATCATCTTTTCGGACGACGAGATCAGTGCGTTGATCTCGGATTGGGGGCGACAGTCGGATTGGTGGGGATCGATTGAGCGCCTGCAAGTGTCGTTTGGCCCGGACGTGATCGTGCTCACGGGCGAACTGATGTCCGTGGGGCTGAACTTCGACTTCCGGGTCGACCTGGAGGTGGCGATCGAGCAGAGCGAGCGGCGCGTCGCGATCCGGCGCATGCAGGTGGGCGACATTCACGCGCCGGGATTCATTACCACCGCCCTGCTGGAGTTGATCACGCGGACCGTTGACGCCGGGCTGCCGCGCGTTCCCATGCGGATCGAGTCGCTGATTCTCGGCGACGGGGAATTGATCGTGTCGGGAGCGGCGATTCCTTAGGACGGCGGGCGCCCACAAGGGGCGCCCCTACAAGATCGGCCGCGGGCGGAGGGTCAGGCCACCGGTGGCGAAGCGGGATCGGCGGCGGGGACGGTGGTGTCGGGTTCCGCTTCCGGCGGTCGCCGCGGATTGGCGGCGATGACGCGCGCGCCGATGATCGCGGCGGCCGCGAACGCGACGATGAAGAAAATGCCCACGGCGCCGAAGCCGCTCACGTCCAGCAGCGCGCCGAGCGCCAACGGCAGCGTCAGATTCACGATATCCGTGAGGAATTGGACGATCCCCATGGAGCGTCCGACATGCGCGGGCGGGGACCGGTCGGCGACGAGGACGGGTATCAAGGGCATCGAAAAGCCAATGCCGGCTTTCGTGAGGCCGAACAGGACGAACGGCACCAGGCCGATGGGCAGAAGCAGGACGAAGCCGCCGAGCAAACCGGGAATCGCGGCGAGCAGCAGCACCGTCAGACGTCCGAGCCGGTCGAGAATGTTGCCGCTGACGAGCATCAAGCCGAACGTGACGGCGGCAAAGACACTGAGCCAGGCGCCGATGAGCGCCGGGGTCAGCTGCGCGCCTTCGCTGCCGTAGAGGGGCAGCACCAGGCGCATGATCGCGCTGCCGCTGCCCCAAATGAGCGCGCTCACGACCACAACGGGAACCAGACGCCGGGTCAGGCCCAGCGCCCAGCGACGCTGCGGTTCGGACGGCGAAAGCTCCGGCGGACGGGGCAGGGCGCCGCGAATGCTCAATCCGAGCGGGATCACCACCACGCTGAGCACGGCGGCCAAGAGGAAGACCGAGCGCCAACCGAAGGCGCTGGCGAGGGCCCCGGCCGCGAGCGGGGCGAGCAGCGACCCCAGCCCCCACCCGGCCATGGCGCGGCCCATCGTGCGCCCGCGTTCCTCGGTCGGCGCGCTGCGGATCAGGTGAGCCATGCCGGCGGTGAAGATCAACGCCATGGAGACGCCGATCACGGCCGTGCCGAACACCAGGATCGGATAGACCGGCGCGGCCGCCGACGCCAGGGAGCCGATGACCATGAGCACTCCGCCGAGGCTCACCAGCAGGCGCGGCGGGTAGCGGTCGGCCACGCGGCCGGCCGGGATCATGGCCACCCCGCGGCCGAGCGCCTGCATGCCGGCGATCAATCCCAAGGATGCGTAGCTGACCCCGAACTCGTCGTCGAGCTGGCCGAGCACCGGTCCGATGACGGCCGTGCTGAACGAGACGAAGGCAAACGCGGCGAACAGGGCGACCACCGACCAGCCGGTGTCGCCGAGTCGGGTTAGGCGCATGGGACTCATTCGCCGGATGGCGTCGTCACGCCCGCGACGGCAGGTCGCCTAGTCGTAGATCGGGTACGCGCGCGAGACCTCGGGGTCGCCGTTGCCGCCGGCCGCGTCGCCGTCCGCGTGGTCCCGCGAGTAGCCGTGCGCGGGGTACTCGTAGACGTCGCCCTCGAAGTTGCGCAGCGTGATGGCGTCGTCGGTGAGCCGCACGATGCGATCGGGAGTGACGGGAATCTTGCCGCCGCCGCCAGGAGCGTCGATGACGTAGGTGGGCACGCCGAAACCGGTGGTGTGCCCCTGCAGCGACTCGATGATCTCGAGCCCCTTCTGCACCGAGGTCCGAAAGTAGTCGGTGCCCTTCACGAGATCGGCCTGGTAGATGTAGTAGGGCTTGACGCGGGCCTTGAGCAGCGCGTGCATGAGCTCCTTCATCACCTCGGGATCGTCGTTGACGCCGCGCAGCAGCACCGTCTGGCAACCCACGGGAATGCCGTGATCGACCAGCAAGCCGCAGGCGCGCACGGCCTCGGGCGTGAGCTCACGCGGGTGATTGAAGTGCGTGTTGAGGTAGAACGGGTGGTACTTGGCCAGCATCTCGCAGAGTTCGGGCGTGATGCGCTCGGGATTCACGCACGGGATCTTGCTGCCGATGCGGATGAGCTCCACGTGTGGAATCGCGCGCAAACGGCTGACGATCCATTCGAGCGCCGAGTCGGTGAGGGTGAGGGGATCACCGCCGCTGAGCAGGACGTCGCGGATCTCCTGGTGCTCGGCGATGTAGTCGATGGCGCGCTGCAGCTCCTCGGGCCGGGGCACCGGGTTCTTGCCCACCTTGCGCTTGCGGGTGCAGAAGCGGCAGTACATGGCGCAGGTGTGCGTGACGACGAATAGGACGCGGTCGGGATAGCGGTGCGTGAGGTGAGGCACCGGCATGTCGTCTTCCTCGTCGAGCGGGTCGTCCTCCAGGAAGTTGGGGTTCTCGAACTCCCGCGCGTCCGGCATTTGCTGCAGGAAGATGGGGTCGCTGGCGTCCCACTTCTCGATCAGGCTGAGGTAATAGGGCGTGGTGAAGAAGGGGTATTCCTCATCGATGGCCTCGAGCTGCTGGTACTGCTCTTCGGTGAGGCCCGGAATCTCACGGACGTCCCGCACGCCCTTGGCCAGCTGCTCCTGCCACTCGGCGCGGGGTCGGGTTCGCTGGTGTGCCATGGCTCCTCTGGGCGCGCGCGCCGCGCCGGCCACCTGCGGCCGCCGTCGCCGTTCGCGTACCGGCCCAAGCCTACGAAACCACGGTGGAGGGTGGGTAGTGGGCCCATGGCAGGGGCTCAACGCGGGCGGGTTTGAAACTCGCCCCTACGCCGACCATGCAGCACGCGACCGGCTTCGACTCGACTGGATTCCGGCTGTCACCGGAATGACGGAGGGCGACGGGTCTGAGGAGGCTACGGGCGCTGTAGTCGATGGCTAGCCCCTTAGATTCCTCGCTCCGCTCGGAATGACAATTCGCGAGGGAAGGCATTCAGTCGTCAGTTGCCTGGGCTTTTTCGCAGAGTTTCCTGTCAATATTTGCGGGCGAACGGTACGCGGTGATAGCTTCGATTAGGTGGCTCCGGGTGTTGTGCGCCCTGATTTAGCCGACGCCCCGGAGCCGGAGAGGATCTCTTCACGCTGAGACGACCGAGGCTGCAACATGCATAACGGCAGCGGCGCGGACGCGCTTGTCATCCAAGACTTGCACGTCAGCGTGGACGGCATGCCGATTCTCAAGGGCATCGACTTGCACGTACCCAAGGGCGAGGTGCATGCGCTTATGGGGCCGAACGGCTCGGGCAAGAGCACCCTGGCGAACACGCTGATGGGCCACCCCGCCTTCGAGGTGACGGGCGGCAGCGTGACGTTCAAGGGCCAGGACATCCTGGAACTGGCCACCGACGAGCGCGCGCGCCTGGGCATGTTCATGGCCTTCCAATACCCGTCCGAGATCACCGGCGTGCGCGTGTCCAACTTCCTGCGCATGGCGCTCAACGCGCAGCGCGAGGAAGAAATATCGGCCATGGAGTTTCGCCGGCTGATGATGGAGAAGATGCGGCTGCTGCGCATGGACATGAAGTTCGCCAGCCGCTACCTGAACGAGGGCTTCTCCGGCGGCGAGAAAAAGCGCAACGAGATTCTGCAAATGGCGGTCTTGCAGCCGGATCTCGCGATTCTCGACGAGACGGACTCGGGCCTGGACATCGACGCCCTGCGCATCGTGGCCGATGGGGTCAACACGCTGCGCAGCGCGGACATGGCCACCCTGGTCATCACGCACTACCAGCGGCTGCTGAACTACATCGTGCCGGACGTGGTGCACGTGCTGATCGACGGGCGCATCGCGCGCACCGGCGACAAGCAGCTCGCGCTGAAGCTTGACGAGAGCGGCTACGAGGCCATGACGGCGGCACAGGAGGCATAGCGAATGGCGGTGAAGTCGGCGGACATTGGACTCGATAGCTACAAGTTCGGGTTCCACGACGACATCAAGCCGGTATACAAGTCGCCCAAGGGGCTCAGCGCCGACATCGTGCGCGAGATCTCCCGCCAGAAGGACGAGCCGGAGTGGATGCTCGAGTTCCGGCTGGAGTCACTGCGGCAGTTCGAGCGCAAGCCCGTGCCGACCTGGGGCGCCGACCTGTCACGCATCGACTTCGACGACATCTACTACTACATCCGCCCCCAAGACCGGCAGGCGCGCAGCTGGGACGACGTGCCGGACGACATCAAGAACACGTTCGACCGCCTGGGCATTCCCGAGGCGGAGCGCAAGTTCCTGGCCGGCGTGGGCGCGCAGTACGACTCGGAAGTCGTCTACCACAGCATCCGCGAGGACCTGGAGCGCGAGGGCGTGGTGTTCCTCGACATGGACTCCGGGCTGCGCGAGCACCCGGACATCGTGCGCGAGTATTTCGGCACGATCATCCCCAACGGCGACAACAAGTTCGCCGCGCTCAACAGCGCGGTGTGGAGCGGCGGGAGCTTCGTCTACGTCCCCGAGGGCGTGAAGGTCGAGGTGCCGCTGCAGGCCTATTTCCGCATCAACGCGGAGAACATGGGGCAGTTCGAGCGCACGCTGATCGTCGTGGAGCCCGGGGCCTACGTGCATTACGTGGAGGGCTGCACGGCGCCGATCTACGCCACGGACTCGCTGCACTCGGCAGTGGTGGAGATCGTTGTCAAGGAAGGGGCGCGCTGCCGCTATACGACGATCCAGAACTGGTCGACCGACGTCTTCAACCTGGTGACGAAGCGCGCGGTGGCCTACCGCGACGCCACGATGGAGTGGATCGACGGCAACCTGGGCAGCAAGGTCACTATGAAGTATCCGGCGGTCTACCTGATGGAGCCGGGCGCGCATGGCGAGGTGCTGTCCATCGCCTTCGCGAGCGAGGGGCAGCACCAGGACGCCGGGGCGAAGATGGTGCACGCCGCGCCGGATACCTCGTCGATCATCACGTCCAAGTCGATCAGTCGGGCCGGCGGCCGCGCCGGCTATCGCGGGCACGTGAGCGTGCTGCCGGGCGCGGAGCGCTCGAAGTCAAACGTGGTCTGCGACGCGCTGCTGTTCGACGACGAGTCGCGGTCGGACACCTATCCCTACATGGACATCGAGGAAAGCAACACCGCCGTGCAGCACGAGGCCACGGTGAGCAAGATCGGCGAGCAGCAGCTCTTCTACCTGATGAGCCGCGGGCTGACCGAAGAGCAGGCCATGGCGATGGTGGTGAGCGGCTTCATCGAGCCCATCGTGCGCGAGCTGCCGATGGAATACGCCGTGGAGATGAACCGCCTGATCGAGCTGCAAATGGAAGGCTCGATCGGATAGCCCGACTGGACCCGAGCAGGCTCAGTATCCGGGCCGGTGCCCAACGAAGGACGCTCGCGCATGGCGATTGACGCGCGGGCGCCCGGTCTGTCCCGTCAAGCGATCGACGAGGTTGCCGACGCAGGACAGGAGCCGGACTGGCTGCGGGCGCACCGCCGAGCCGCGTGGGACGTCTACGAGGCGACGCCGAACCCCGAACGCACCGACGAGGAGTGGCGGCGCACCGATTTGCGGTGGCTGCAATGGGAGTCGCTGACGCCGGCGCCGTCGCTGGACAGTCTTGACCGAGTGCCTGCAACGGTGCCCGCGGCAGCGCTGTCGCCGAGCGTCACCATGCTGGTGAGCGCCGCCGGCGCGCGCGTGATCGACATCAGCCCGGAGGCCCGTGAGGCGGGCGTGGTGGCGCTGGACCTGGCGGAGGCCGCGCGCACCCGGCCGGAGCTGGTGCGCGATCGGCTGAGCACCACCGCCGTCACGCCGGGGCAGGGCAAGTTCCAGGCCCTCAACGCCGCGCTGTGGCAGGGCGGCACCCTGGTGCACGTGCCGCGGGGCGCCGTGCTGGCGCAACCGATCCTGGTGGTTGTCTGCGACGACGCGGCGCTGCGGCAGCCGCACCTGCTGGCCTCGCTCGGCGAGGGCGCGCAGGCGGCGATCGTGGAGTGGTGGGCGGACGCCGCGAGCGACTCTCAGGCGCTCGTCAATGGGGCGACGGAGCTGTTCGCCGACGCCGGCTCACACCTCACCTACACGCACGTTCAGGGCCTGTCGTCCGGCACGCGGTCGATCCTGTCGCAGCGCGCCATGGTGCGCCGGGACGCCACGTTCACCGGCACCAACGTGACGGTCGGAGGACGGTTTCACAAGGCCCGAGTCGAGGCGAGCTTGACCGAGCCCGGCGCCAGTGTGGTGATGAACGGCGCGTTCAGACTTGGCGGCCGGCAATTCGTGGATCACCACACCACGCAGGGTCACCTGGCCACGGACGGCACCAGCGACCTGCTGTTCGCCGGCGTGCTCGACGGCCGGGCGCGCTCGGTGTACGCCGGCACCATCGTGGTGGACCCGAAGGCGCAACGCACCAACGCCTATCAGAACAATCGCAACCTGTTGCTGAACAGCGGCACGCGCGCGGACTCGATTCCACGGCTGGAAATCATGGCGGACGACGTGCGCTGCACCCACGGCGCGACCACGTCGACGCTGGAGCCGAGCCACCTGTACTACCTGTGCTCGCGCGGCCTCACCGAGGCGCATGCGCGAGAGCTGATCGTGGAGGGCTATTTCGAGGCAGTGCTGGACCGCGTGCCCCACGAGGGCGTACGCGACGTGCTGCGCGGGGTCCTGACCGCGCCCGCACCGACCCGTGACGGCGCGACGGGAATCTGAGGCGTGACCCAACCACCGGGCGCAGCGGGCGGCTACGTGGACGTCGGTCCGATCGACTCGATTCCCGCGGGCGCAAAGGGGGCGGTGGAGATCGACGGCGAGCCGGTGGGCCTGTACAACGTCGACGGCCAAATTTTCGCCATGGACGACCTGTGCACGCATGACGAGGCCTACTTGTCGGAGGGCGATTTCAATCCGTCGGCGGGCACGGTCCGTTGCCCGCGCCACAGCTCCCACTTCGACGTGCGCACCGGCCGGCCGCGCACCCTGCCGGCGATCCTGCCGGTGCAGGTGTACGAGACGAAAGTCGAGCAGGGCCGAATCCTGGTGTTGTTCGATACTTAGGACATGAGCACCTCGACCCGCGGCGCCGTCGCGCCAGCCGACCGGGCCGCCCCGCTCGACACCGTGACGCTGAGACGCGATTTCCCCATCCTGGCCCAAGCAGTGCGCGGCAAGCCGCTGGTCTACCTGGACAACGCCGCGACCTCGCAGAAGCCGCAGGTCGTGATCGAGGCCGTCCACGACTACTACACGACCACGAACGCGAACATCCACCGCGGCATCCACTACCTGAGCGAGAAGGGCACGGCGGCCTACGAGGACGCGCGGGTACGGATATCCACGTTCATCAATGCCCGGCGCCCGCACGAGGTGGTCTTCACGCGCGGCACGACGGACGGCATCAACATGGTGGCCCGCGCGTGGGGCGACGAGAACATCGCATCCGGCGACGAGATCCTGCTCACCGAGGTCGAGCACCACAGCAACCTGGTGCCCTGGCAGGCGCTGGCGAAGCGGCGCGGCGCGCGCCTGCGCTTCATCCCCACGGATGGCGCGGGCGTGATCGACCTGGACGCCTACGGCGGCATGCTGGGTCCGCAGACCAAGCTGGTGGCCGTGCACCACGTCTCCAACGTGCTCGGCGTGATTGCGCCGGTGGCCGAGATGGCCCGCCTGGCCCACGAGCACGGCGCGGTGATCGCCGTCGACGGGGCGCAGTCGGCGCCGCACATGCCAGTGGACGTGCAGGCGCTGGACGTGGACTTTCTGACGTTTTCCGGCCACAAGATGGCCGGCCCGACGGGCATCGGAATCCTGTACGGCAAGGAGGCCCTGCTGGACGCGATGGAGCCCGCGCACTTCGGCGGCAGCATGATCCGCATGGTGGAGCTGGAGTCGTCCACCTGGGCGGATCTGCCGGACAAGTTCGAGGGCGGCACCCCCAACATTGCCGGCGCGATCGGCCTGGGCGTTGCGGTGGACTACCTCAAACACGTGGGCATGGATGCGATCAACGCGCACTCGCGCCAGCTCGGGTCCTATGCGGTCAACGTGCTCAGCGACATGCCCGGCGTGACCGTCCATGGGCCGGACGCGGACGGGGAACGGGGCGGGGTCGTGTCGTTCACGGTGAATGACCTGCACCCGCATGACGTGGGGACGGTGCTCGACGGCGAAGGCATTGCCATCCGCGCCGGGCACCACTGCGCGCAGCCGCTGATGCGCAAGCTGGGCGTTCACGCCACCGCGCGCGCCAGCGTCTATCTCTACAACACAACGGACGAGATCGACCGGCTGGTCGAGGGCGTGGACAAGGCGCAGCGCTTCTTCGGCACGATCTGAGATGGCGCTGGACGACCTCTATCGCGAAGTGATCATGGATCACTACAAGCGCCCGCGGAACCGCGGCACGCTGGACGACGCGGACGTGGTGGTCGAAGGGGCCAATCCGCTCTGCGGCGACGAGGTCACGCTCTGGCTCGACATCGCGGACGGGACGGTGACCGACGTGCGCTTTGCCGGCCACGGGTGCTCCATCAGCCAGGCGTCGGCGTCGATCATGACGGAGGCGATCGAGGGTCGTCCGATTGGGGAGATTGGCGAAATCGTCCAGGCGCTGCGCGGCATGATGCTGGAGGGCGAGGAACCGGACGAGGACCTGCTGGGCGACGGCATCGCGCTGGAAGGCGTGCGGCAGTTTCCGGTGCGGATCAAGTGCGCGGTGCTGGGGTGGAACACGCTGCAGCTGGGGCTGAAGCAGTTCGTCGACTCCGGCGGCAAACCGGTCGAGGCGCACCATCGCGAGTAGCACAAGTGGCCGGGCTTGGGGATGACCGAGCGTATCCTCTCCGCCCCCAGGTTCAATGAGGGGTGGATTCCCGCCTTCGCGGGAATGACGGACTCACATTGGGCCTCTGCGGTGCATGGCATGAGGTGGAGAGTGACCATTCGCGTGGGCACAATTGGCCGCGCGAGCGCGCGGGGAGCAGCTGATTCGTGATCGCCGCTAATCGTCCGGCCGCCTCGGCCCTGGCCCGGGTGACGGAGGCCGGCGCGGTGGCCGCGGCCCGCGCCATGGGGCACGGCGACGGCAAACACGCCGACTCGCTGGCGGTGGACGCCATGCGCACGGCGCTCGACCAGGTCGGTCTGGCGGGACGCATCGTCATCGGCGAGGGCGAGCGCGATGAGGCGCCGATGCTCTTCATCGGCGAAACCGTCGGTCCCGAGACCGGCACACCGTTCGACATTGCGGTCGATCCGCTCGAAGGCACGAACCTGGTGGCCGGCGGCCTGCCGAACGCGGTCGCCACCATGGCCATCGCGGAGCGCGGCGGGCTGCTGAACGCGCCCGATACGTATATGGACAAGCTGATCGTCGGTCCGCCGGCGGCCGGCCGCGTGAGCCTGGACTACTCGGTTCACGAAAACTTGCAAATCATCGCCGATGTGCTGCGACGAGGAATCGCCGATCTGACCGTGGTGGTGCTGGATCGGCCGCGGCATGAGTCGCTGATCGAGGAAATTCGCACGGCCGGCGCGCGCATCAAGCTCATCAGCGACGGCGACCTCACGGCGGCGGTGTCGGTGGCCGTGGCGGGTACCGCCGACCACGCCGTGATGGGCATCGGCGGCGCGCCCGAAGGCGTGCTGGCCGCGGCGGCCCTGCGCTGCCTGGGCGGGGAAATTCAGGCGCGGTTCAAACCGCGGGACGAGGCGGACCGGGAGCGATTGGCGGGGATGGGAGTGGCCGACGCGGAGGAACGCATCTTCCTCACCGAGGACCTGGCAAGCGGCAAGCAAATCGCCGTGGCGATCACCGGCGTGACCGACGGCGACCTGCTGCGCGGCGTGCGCTTCTTCGGCGGCGGCGCGCGCACGCATTCACTGGTGATGGACTTGCCGACGTCGGTGATCCGCTTCGTGGACAGCATTCAGATTCTCGACCGCGCGAACCTCGGCCCGGTGCGTTTGGGTCCGACGTAGGTGCTGGGCATTCACCCTCGCCCCGCATCGCGATACGGAGGCGAGGGTGACGACATTCGCGTCGGCTGTGGCGTCCCCTCATCCCACCCTTCTCCCCAGGGGAGAAGGAGCCGGACCGGCGCTGGGACGGCCCTCGCCCGATATCCTCTCCCTTGACGAGGCGATTGCGCGAACGCGAATGGGCGGGTCTGAGACCCGCCCCTACATCGAGAATGCAGCGCCCGGAAGGAGTCCTCGATGTCTGAAGTGCCCAGGGACGGATTCATGGACCGGTGGCTGCGGGCGCCGGCGGACTATCGCTGCGACCTGGACCGCTGCCAGCCCTCCGATGCGATCGGCGCCAGCGCCGCACGGGGCCGCTGGCGGACGGTGTCGTACACGGCGGGCGACCTCGCCGGCACGCTGCTGATTGCGGGTCCGGAAACCGCCGCGCCGCCGATCAGCTATCCGCTCAACGCGCGGGGCTGGCACGCCATCTCCATCGGTTCGTACACGTTTCCGGACGCCACCATCCGGCTGGCGGTGCGGCTGAGCGGCGACTCGGCATTTTCAATTCTGCAGGTGCCGGAGCTGGAGCCCGGCTGGACCACGCACTCGGCCGACAACGAGGAGTTCACGGAGCTGTTTTGGACGGTCGCGGACCTGACGGACCAGCAGCTCGAGATTCGCCAGATCAACTGGCGGGTGACGCCGGGGGATGCGCCAGGGTCGGTGCAGGGATCGGACGCGACGATTGCTTATGTCAAGCTGGTGCCGCTGGCCGACGACGAGGTGCGCGCGCTGCAACTGGACCGCGACGACTCGATCCGCCGGCGCCTCTTCGCCCACAACGACGCCCACGGGCCGCACTGGTCCTATCGTCTGACGGAAGCCGACGAAATTCGGCGTGAGCTGGAGCCCTACCGGGACTCTGATTTCGGCCGCATCTACTGGGAATTCGCGGCGGGCGACCGCACCAACTACCTGAGCGCCATCGGCAAACCGGCGACGTGCGACACGGCGCAGGACTTTGGACGGCAGGGCGACCGCTTCGTGGCAGAAAGCTGGCGCATCTTCCGCGAGAAGGGCATCGATCCGCTGCGCATCGCTGTGGACCACGCGCACGACGTGGGACTGGAGCTGCACGCCAGTTATCGCGTCGCGGGGTTCCACGAGCCGCCGCCGCTGCCGGACCTGCACGACGCCTCGTACATCGCCGACCATCCCGAGCAGCGCGGCATGGACCGGCACGGCCGACCGACGCCGCGCATCTCCTACAGCCATCCCGCGGCGCGCCAGTACGTCCTGAGCCTGTTTCGGGAAGTCGCCGCCTACGGCGTCGATGGCGTGTGCGTGTTCTACAACCGGCGCATGCCGGTGCTGGAATATGAGACGCCGCTGGTGGACGGGTTCCTGGAACGCCATGGACAGGACCCGCGCCGGCTCGATCCGCGCGATCCCTGCTGGCTGGCCTTTCGCGCCGAGACGCTGACGCTCTTCATGCGCGAGCTGCGGGCAACGCTGGACGAGGAGGCGGCGCGGCTGGGTCGCACGACCCGAATCGCCGTGTCGGCCATCGTGACGGGCTTCGAAGACGAGAACCTGTTCTATGGCATCGACGCGCCGGCCTGGGTGCGCGAAGGCCTGGTGGACACGCTGATTCCCTACTCGTCGCACCCGGCGTGGGGCAGCACGCAGCAGTCGTGGACGGATCCGGCGGACATCCAGCCGTGGGTGCGCCTGACGCAAGACACGGGCACGCGGCTGGCGCCGAACGTGATGCCGCGCGGGCTGGCCTCGGCCGACTACCGGCGGCGCGCCAGCGGGCTGTACGACGCCGGCGTGGAGAACCTGTACTTCTGGGACACGAGTCCCTACAAGCCGGGCTCGTGGGAAGGGCTGCGTCGCCTGGGGCACGTGGACGAGATTCGCGCCTGGCGCGCGGCCGGCGAGCCCGAATTGGCGCCGACCACCATCCGCATCCGCGAGTTGGACGGCTGGAGCTTCGAGACGTACGGGACGGGAGAGTAGGTGGCGGAGGTCAGGTTCTGCCCAACGACCGAATCCGGTCTGGTCCTTGGGTCGGACTTCCGTTTCTGGGGTTCGATGCCTGACAAGCGCTGCGGCTCGGCTGCTGGATTCCCGCTCTCGCAAACCTTGACAAGACCTGGCCAAGATTGGGGATGGTCGGGCGCATCCCTTCCGCCCCCAGTTTCAATGATGGGTGGATTCCCGCCTTCGCGGGAATGACGAACTTGCCTCGCCCGGTGGCCCATGCTGTGCGCAGCATGGGAGATTCACCTGGGAGCAGTCCCACGCTGCACGCAGCGCGGGCCACCGAAGCGCCCTGATTGTCCTTTCGTGCGGAGCGAGAAACCTAGGGGGTGGGGAATCAGCGCGGCGGCCTTGGACTCCTCACTGCGTCCGGAATGACAGGGAGGGGCGTTCTAGGTGACAGGTTCGGGGTGACGGGATTCACGTCACCCGCTTGACGGCCCGGACGTGTCTACAGCATCTCCGTCCAGGGGTCGAGCGCGGGGTACATGTAGACGCAGTGCAGCGTCTCGCCGTCGCCGGTGCGGAAGCCGTGGGGGGTCCATGCCGGCGCCAGGAGGAAGTCACCGGCCGCCACCGTGTGCTCCTCGTCCCGAATCAGCAGCGTGCCGGTCCCTTCGACGACGTAGAAGCCTTCCTCGATGCGGTGGCGGTGCACCGGCAACTCGCTGTTTGGGCGCAGGAGGAAGGCGCCGGCGGTGAGCGCGCCGGACTCGGCTTCGGCGTTGAGCGCCTCGCAGGCCTCGAGCCCGGGCATGTCGGTCGGTGCGAGTGGCTTGGATTCCGCGCGGATGATGGTCATGAGTGTCTCCGTGGGCTGCTGTCCGGATACGATAACCGGCCTGCCGGAGGCCCTTTGCTAGACTCCCCGCGGCTGCCGCGGAACGCTGGCCGCACGGCGCAACGGCGCCAACGCGTGAGACGCACCTGCTGAACACTCACACGCCCTCTCTCCAAGAACGAGCGCTCTATCTCGGCAGCGACGTGCCGAGCGTCCGACCCGATGCGCCAGGCGTCCCGTGGCGCGTCACGCCTGAGCCTTTCCCGCTGCGGCCGGAAACCGTGGCGCGGCTGCGCGTGCTGGGTCACGACCTGCTGGCGTTCTACCAGGCGGTCAACCGCCTGTATCTGAGCGCGGCGCGAGGCCGGCAGCCGCCGTGGGTGCTGCGCTTGCTCAACCAGGGCAAGCCGGAGCGTGTGCGAGAGTTGGGCCAGCTGCGGCGGATGCGGTCGCAGTTGCCGCGAATCATCCGGCCCGACCTGATGGCGGGCGACGACGGCACGCTGCGGGCGACGGAGCTGGACTCGGTGCCGGGGGGATTCGGCACGCTGGCGGCCCTGACCCGGCGCTATGCCGACCTGGGATTCGATCCGGTGGGCGGCGCCGAGGGCATTCCGCACGCGCTGGCGGCCATGTTCCGCGAGGTGGCCGAGGGCGACGACCCGACGGTGGCCATCGTGGTAGCGGACGAGTCCGAGGACTACCGCAGCGAGATGATCTCGATTGCGGGCGACCTGCAGGACCTCGGGCTCGATGCGCATGCGGTGCATCCGCGCGACCTCTCGCTGCAAGGCGACGCGCTGTGCTTCGGCGACGACGCGCGGCGCGTGGACGTGGTGTACCGCTTCCTGGAGCTCCACGACTTGCCCAACATCCCGAAAATCGATCTGCTGATCTACGCCATGAAGCAGCGGCTGGCCGTGGTCACGCCGCCGTTCAAGGCCTACCTGGAGGAGAAGCTGCTGCTGGCGCTGTTCCGGCATGCGGCCTTGCAGGACTTTTGGCGGGGTGAGCTGGGCCGGGACGTGATGGATCGCCTGGGCGTGGCGCTGGCGCCGACCTGGGTGCTCGATCCGGCGCCGCTGCCGCCGTTTGCCGCGATCGATCCGGCGCTGGAGACCGCGGGGCGGCAGGTGCGGACCTGGGACGAGCTGCCGGGGCTGACCCAGCGGCAACGACGGCTGGTGATCAAGCCTTCCGGGTTCTCGGAGCTGGCCTGGGGCGCGCGCGGGGTCACGGTGGGACACGACGTGTCGGCCGACGACTGGGAACAGGCCGTCCGGCAGGCGCTGGAGAGCTTCCCGACCAGCCTCTATGTCATCCAGCCCTACCACGAGAGCCGCCGGGTGCGGGTGCCGTATTTCGATCCTGAGACGGATGAAGTGCGCGAGATGAACGGGCGCACGCGAATTTCGCCGTTCTACATCGTGGCGAACGACGACGTGACGCTGGCGGGCGTGCTGGTGACGGTGGTGCCGGCGGCGAACAAGGTCATCCACGGCACGCCGGAGTCGGTGCTGGCGCCGGCGGTGGTGTCGGATGAGGCGGTGGTCTGAAGGGCCTGTCAGGCAGGCCATAGGCGGGTGGGGGCGGTTCGTGAACCGCCTCTACAGTGGCGGCGATGGTCGTCCGGCGGTAAGGGCGGGTTTGAAACCCGCACCTACGCGGCGGCCGTGAGCGCCGGCACATCGGGAGGTGGGCGGAACCCCTCACCCGACCCTCTCCCCGTGGGAGAGGGGGCCGGACCGCGGTCGGGAAGGCCGCTAGCCGCAAGGCGAAGGGCGCCCGCAAGGGGCGTCCCTACAGGGCAGGGAGAGGGGGTCGCCCCCCGGCGGAAAATCGACGCCGGGCGGCGCCGACTAGCTAGCCGAGTCGTCGGCCTGGTGGCGGGCGATGGCGGCGTCGACGAGTTGGCCGGCGGCTTCGGGGCCGTCGCGTCGCAGGACCTTGTAGAGCCCCGCCGCGCGGAGCTCGCGCCAGAGTCGTTCGCGCGACCCGAAGCCGGATACCGCGCGGCGCACGCGCTCGCGCCAACGTACGTAGTGGTCCAGGTGGTCCTCGATATCCGAGCCCAGCACGTCGTCCAGGTGCTCGCGCAGGGTGGCGGTGAAGGCCGGGCTGCGTCCGCCGGTGCTGACGGACACCGCCACCGGGCCTCGGCGCACATAGCCGACGGCGAAGACATCGCAGGCTTCGGGGTCGTCGACGACGTTGACGATAGCTCCGCGGCTGCGCGCGTCATCGGCGACGGTTCGATCGTGGGCACGGTCGCCGGTGGCGATGATGACGAGCGCCTGACCGTCGAGGTGGGCTGGGTCGTAGGGCGTGCGCCGCAGTTCGGCCTGCCCTTCGTCGGCGAGGGCCTGGAGACCCTCATCGACTGCTTCTTCCGGCTCGATCAGCACGGTGGGATGGATGCCGAAGTCGGCGAGGTAGGCCGCCTTGTCAGCCGCCGCCGGGCCGCCGCCCACGACGAGCGCGGTGCGTCCTTGCATGTTGAGCACCATGGGCAGGTAGGCGCGTTGGCTCACCGGCAGCAACCGGCACGGAGACTTGGGCATAGCTCGGTCAGCAGAAGAGTTCGCGGCGAAATCCTGGATGCTTCGAGGTTGGATGTGGGGTGGATTCCCGCCTTCGCGGGAATGACGGAGGGGAAAGCGGAAATGACGGAGGGGAGCGAGGGGAAGACAGCCGACGTAGCACGGGTGCGCTTGGGCCGGAATGACGGAGAGGGACGCAGGCGTTGCCCGTGGGCTGCGACGGCCGCTGACTCGCTACGAACCATGTGTTGATCCTTCGGTTGCCGGGGCCTTGCTACCGTCACGCGATGCCAGCCAGCGAGCGCGTCGCGCCCGAGCCCGCCAGTCTACGCACTCGCGGCTTCGCGACCTTCGCGCTTGTGGCGGCGCTGGGCGTGGCGGGGTGGCTGCCGACGTCGTATTTCATGTCGCTGCTGGTGCGCGAACAGCTTGGCGGCGGCATCGCGGGGGCGGCGCTGGTGATCGGCACGATGCACCTGTCGCGGTCGATCGGCGCCACGGTCACGGGCCGCTGGGTGACGCGGCTCGAGAGCCGCGGGGTGCACGCGCTGGGTCTCGCCGGCATGACGGCGCTGATGGTGGTGCTGGTCGTCACGCCCGACGTTGGCTGGGTGATCGTAGCCGCCCCCGTAGCGGGCCTGGCCATGGCCTATTTCTGGACGGGACTGCAGACCTACGTCATCGAGATTGCGCCGGAGTCCCGGCGCGGGGCCGCCGTCGGCGCCATTGGGTTCGTGGTGGTCCTGGTCCCAGGCATCGCCGGCGTGGCGCAGGGCTTCGTGGCGGATGCCTTCGGCTTTCGCGTGTTTGCCATCGGGGCGGGAACGGCGCTTGCCGCCGCGCTGGCGCTGACGCTCGGGGCGTTGCCGCGGCCGACGCCGGTTCCGGCGCGGCAGTTGGCGCAAGGCATCAGCTTTGTGCGCCTGGTGCGCTTTCGGGGCGTTGCCGCGGTCATGGTCGTACGGCTCGCGTCGACGGTTGCCTATGCAGCCATGGTCTTGTTGGCCGGACCGCGAGTGGTGGAGGTCGGCGGCGACCTGCGGGCCGTGGGCGCCATGACACTGGTCGCGTCCGTCGGCGGCGCCGTGGCGCAACTGGCGATCGGACGGCTGTCGGACCGGCTGGGCCGGCGCGCCGTACTGGCCGGCACGCTGCTGTTGGCGGTTCCAGCGACGGCAGCGTTTGGGTTCGTGGGAAGCGTGCCCGGACTGCTGGTCGTCGCCACGGTCTGGGCGGTGGCGATGTGGGGTATCAACACCATGGCGGTGAGCCTGTGCGGCGACGTGGCGCCGGCGGGCTCGCTGAGCCGGGTGATGGTGCTGGACGGCACGGCGTTTTCGGCGGGCGCCGTCATTGGGGCGTCCGTGGTCTTTGCCACCGCGGCGGCGTCGCTTGCTGCCGCGCTATACGTGGGCGCGGCGGCCATGGTGGCGGGGCTGGCGGCGCTGCCGCTGGCGGCTCAGGGGCGAGAGGTTGGAGCTGCCGGGCGACGCTAGGCATTCCCACTTTTCGAATTCGCCGGAGCCGCCTCCCTCGCCGGAGCGGCCCGACCATTCAGACTGGTACACGCCATTCCGGGCGCACTCGACGACTCCGCGTCCGTTACGACCCGGGCGTCGGAGCCGGCGTCGGGATGGGGTCGCCGGGTGCCACGAACGTCACCGTCCACTCGGCGATCGGCGCCACATCGAGGGCGAGGTGAAGCGTCCCCATGGGGTGGTACGCCGATCCATCGTTCGCGACTCGTAGCTGGAAGCTCTCCGAAAAGTGGCGTGTGGCCTCGAAGAATGCCTGGAGGGGTCCGCCGGCGCCCTGCAAGACAATCAGGAGGAGCTTGACGGTGCATTGATCGTCGGGCTCTTCGCAGTTGAGGACGTTGTTCGAAACCTCCATGAGCATTGTCCAGGTGCCTTCGGCGAGTCTGAGCTCGCGCCTCCCCGGACCGGTCCCCGAGACAGTGAAGGTCTCACCACGCGCACCCGCAGGATCCACATGCGGGGTTGGGCCAGCGAAATCCTCGAAGGTCAGCGTCCACTGGGTCGTCGGCTCCGCCGAGACGACGATGCTCTGCGACCCGGCCGGAATGTCGCCCAGGTATCCGACCCACAAATACTCCTCGCCCATGAGCGAGGAGTCCTCGCCCACGCGACGCAGACTGGTCTCCTCCTCCAGGTCGATCGGAATCAGGGTGTCCTCGCTAAGTGGATCGTCGTCGTAGACCCGAACCCTCAAGTACCCGCTGGGACAAGGCTCGTCCCCGCACTCGGTTTCGATCAGCGCCTCGGCGCGCATTGTCCAGCGCCCCTCAGCGAGCGAGACATCGTGCCTCTCCCGGCCGGTGCCGGTCAGCGTGAACGACTCGCCGGCGGCGCCAGGCCCGGCGTCGGCCGCAGGCGGTGGGAGTTCGCCGGGCGCCACGAAGGACACCGTCCACTCGGCCTGCGCCGCCACGTCGATATGTATCACCAGCGGTCCGGTCGGGAAGTACCACTCCAGCCCGTCCGCGACGCGGAGATTGTCGTGGGTCCCCCTCCAGTCGCTCGCCGTATCGAAGAATTGGGCTCCGATAACACCGCTGAGGGGCCGCACGCTCACAAAAAAGTCCCGGGGAACACATGTGGCTGGGTCTTCACAGCGTTCGTTCCACGGGCGCCGCTCCGGGCCAGTGCCGGAACGGACAACGATCTCTCGGGGGGCAGCGGCGGGATCCGGCAACCGGAAGAGCGTGGGGCAGGGAAAGTCGCAGACGGTGTTGCTCGAAATGTCCAGGATCATGGTCCATGTGCCTTCGGCGAGCCACACCTCTCGCCTTGCCGGGCCGGTCCCGGAGAGGGCGAAGGACTCGCCGTCGGCGCCGGCGGGATCCGGGGGCGGGAAGGCTTCGTAGTCCTCGAAGGTCAGCGTCCAATGGACCGATGGCTCCACCGTGACGACAAGTCGCTGCGGGCCGGACTTCACCTGGCCGAGGCGCCCGACCCAGAGCAGCGTCGGATCCAGGTACCAAGCCTCGATATGCTCCCGACTCGACTTCGCCGACTCGTGGCGAAGCATCCAATGATCGATCGGGACGTAGGGGTCCCGGCGGTCAGGGTCGGTGTGTTCCATTTGAATGCTGACCTGCTCCAACGAACAGGGATCGGGCAGACAGTTCCGCTGATGCGATAGCTCCGCGGTGACCGACCAGCGCCCCTCGGCGAGCGAGATCTCGGGCGTCTCCGTTCCGGTCCCGGTGAGCGTGAAGGACTCGCCGTCGACGCCGGGCAAATCGGTCGAAATCGCAGTTGGCTCAGGGGTCGGTGAGGCGGTCGGCGTTGGCGTCGGAGCGGGCGTTGGGGTCGGCGTCGGCGCAGGCGTGGGGGTCGGCGTCGGGGCGGGCGTAGGAGTCGGCGTCGGGGCGGGCGTGGGAGTCGGCGTCGGAGCGGGCGTTGGTGTCGGCGTCGGGGCAGGTGTTGGGGTCGGCGTCGGGGCGGGCGTGGGAGTCGGCGTCGGGGCAGGTGTTGGGGTCGGCGTCGGTGTTGGGGCAAGCGTGGGAGTCGGGGTCGGGACGGGTGATGGCGTCGGGGCAGCCGTTGGCGTCGGTGTCGGAGCTGGTGTGGGAGTGAGCGACGGGGCAGGCGTTGGAGTCGGGGTCGCGGTCGGCTCTGGGGTGGGTGAGGCGGTCGGACTCGGCGTCGGGGAGGGCGTGGCGGTCGGGGAGGGAGCAGGGGTGATCGTCTCCCGAGGCACGTCCCCGCAGGCCGCGCCCGCGATAATGAGCGCCCCGAGGAACAGCCCGACGGGCAATGTCGTCCAGGGCTTGCGGGACGTCATGGCGCAGAGCCGAACTTGACGACGAACTGGGCTAGCGCTTCAGGCATGCTTGCCCCACAGCCCTCGAATCCGCTCTCCGATTGTCCCACCATCACCGCGGTTGCCTCGCCCGTTCCTTGCCGTCATCCCGTCGTGCCAGCCCTTAGCCGGCATCCAGGTCCGGGCTGTTGGTGGTTCATCCCTTGACGCGAGGACGAGCGCTCTAGATTTCTCGCTGCGCTCGAAATGACATGTGGCGACCGCGAAGTGACAGCTGAGGGCCGCCCATAGCTCCAGGGCCGAACAAGCCCCGGCTGGCGCGACTATTGGCCATGGTCTTGCCGGAACAGCAGCAGCGGAATTTGCAGACGTGCTGGGCTGGACGGTCAGCGCACATCAATCGCAGAACCCATCGATCCCGTCGAGCACCAGCGCCAAGTCAAATTCAAGGCTCTCCAGCATGTACACACCCTGTTCAAATTCGCCGATGTCTAGCCTGTCGAAGCCGTCCAAGAAGTGCTTCATGCTGTAGATCGTCCCGCGGGCCAGGCTCGTGGCCGAGTCATGAATCCCCGAGGAGCTTGGGATCGACTTCGGTGGGCTGAGGTCCAGGATCTTCTCTGCCTCGCCCTTGGCAACCGCCGCCACGGCAGCGAATTCGCGCATAAAACGGTCGGTGAAGACAATCTGCGGGTCATTCTCAAGGCGAATGAAAAGCCGTTGGAGATTGAATGTCGCCTCGTCGATGCCCGACACCGCATCGCCCAAGCCCCGCAGATAAACCGCCTCCACAGGTGTCGGGCAAGGCGCGGACGTTGGGTTCGGCGTCGGGGACCGTGTCAGGGGCGCTGCGGTGGTGGTCGGGGTCGCAGCCGGCTCTGGGGTCGGTGAGGCAGTCAGCGTCAGTGCCGTCGCCGTCGGGGCGGCTACGCGGGGCGGGGAAAGCTCCGGCTCCGCGGTCGCGTCCCCACAGGTCGCGCCGCCAGAGCCGAGAAGGACCGCGCCGAGGATCAGGCCGACGAGCACCGCCGCCGGGGGCTTGCGTAACCTCACGACGCGGAGCGGGGTGTGGCGAGGTCTTGGGCCAGCGCTTCAGGCATCCCCGCACCACGGCCCTCGAGCCCAACTCGGAATTGTCGCACCACCGCTGATCCCTCACCCTCGCCCGTGCCTCGCCGACACTCCATTGGATCGGACGCAAGCCAGTGTGCGGGTTGGGGCTACCGGTGCTTCATCCCTGGACGCGAGGTCGAGCGTCTTAGATTTCTCGCTGCGCTCGAAATGACAGGGAGGTGGCCGCCAATTGACACTTAGGCGGCGCGGTCTGCAGCGATCGGACGAACCTAGTAGGGCGGTTGCGTCTCCGGGTGGCGGCGCATGTAGTTGGCCTGCTGGACGCCGATGTTTTCCTGGAGCTGGATGGAGAGGCCGCCGTCGACGACGAGGGCGTGGCCGGTGACGAACGAGGCGTCGTCGGAGCAAAGGAAGGACACAGCCGAGCCGATTTCCTCGGGCTTGCCGGTGCGGCGAAGCGGGTACTGATCGGCGAACAGCTTCAGCCCGTCAGGATTGTCATCCCACATCACTCGCTGGATGTTTTCGGTGACCATGTGCCCGGGGCAGATGCTGTTGACCCGGATGTTGTCCGGGCCGTGCTGGATGGCCATCTGCTTGGTGACGCCGATGGCGGCGGACTTGCCGGCTTCGTAGACCAGGTAGTCCTTGGCCATGAGGAGGCCGTGGACCGAGGCGATGTTGACGATGTTGCCGCCGCCGACGCGGCGCATCTCGGGCACGGCGTACTTGGCGCCAAGGAAGAGGGCCTTGACCAGGAGCGACATGCCGAAGTCCCATTGCTCCTCGGTGACTTCCTCCACGCCGCCGGGCAGCGCCTCCATGGCGGGAAAGGCGTTGTTGACCAGGATGTCGAGACGGCCCCAGCGCTCGACGGCGTCCTGGACCATCTTCCGAATGTCGTCGTGGCGGGACACGTCGGAGTGGATCGCGGCGGCCGTGCCGCCCGCGGCCTCGATTTGCGCCACGTTGGACGCCGACAGCTCGTCGGCGATGTCCGCGATGAGCACGCGCTCGCCGTCGGCGGCCAGGCGGCGGGCAATGGCGCCGCCGATGCCGGTGGCGCCGCCGGTGACGATCGCTACACGGGGTTCAGCCATGGTCATGCTCCTGACTGTTGTTCCCGCGACCAGTGCCGAGTGCGCCGACGCGGGCGAATTGGCTTCGTTCGTGGTGAGCCCCTCGACTGGCTCGGGACAGGCTCTGTCGAACCACGTTCCCTCCGCGAACTCGACAGATGCCCTTCGACAAGCTCAGGGCGAACGGAGGGGCACCATCCCCGGCCGCGCCGTGGTCGGCCGGATTGACCCCCATCCTAACCTTCCCCCTTTCAGAGGGAAGGGACTGGACCCATTTCAGAGGGAAGGGACTGGACCCATTCCAGGGGGAAGGGACCGGACCGGCGGTCGAGCCTTCCTCCTTCGCTCAGGCTTTTGCCTAGCTCTGAACGGGCGGGTCTGAGACCCGCCCCTACCCCAATGACCCGGAACCGCTGGACGTGGCCGGACTGGATTCCGGCTTGCGCCGGAATGACGGAGGGGTTGCGCGAAGGCCTCACTCCAGGCGGAAGGGACCGGACCTGGACGCTTCCTAGCCTACGGCAGCCGGCTGCTTGGGGCGCGCGCGGTCGGCGCCATTCGACTGCGCGTCGTCGGATGCGATTCCGAGCACCCGCGCCAGGAATATGCCCGTGTAGCTGTCGGGGTCGGCGGCGACCTCTTCCGGGGTGCCGGCCACGACGAGCTCCCCGCCGCCGTCGCCGCCTTCCGGTCCCAGGTCGATGATCCAGTCGGCGCTCTTGACGACGTCCAGGTTGTGCTCGATGACGATGATGGTGTTGCCGGCGTCGACCAGCCGCTGCAGCACGGCAATCAGCCGCCGCGTGTCGGCGAAGTGCAGGCCGGTGGTGGGCTCGTCGAGGATGTAGAGCGTGCGTCCGGTGGCGCGCTTGGCCAGCTCGGATGAGAGCTTGACGCGCTGGGCCTCGCCGCCGGAGAGGGTGGTCGCGGGCTGGCCCAGGCGGATGTATCCCAGCCCCACGTCTACCAGCGTGCCCAGCTTGCGCTCGATGGCAGGGATGTTGGCGAAGAAGGCGTGGGCGTCCTGCACGGTCATGTCCAGGACCTCGGCGATGTTCTTGCCCTTGTAGTGGATCTCCAGCGCCTCGCGGTTGTAGCGCGCGCCGTGGCAAACCTCGCAGGTGACGTAGACGTCGGGCAGAAACTGCATTTCGATCTTGTTGAGACCCTGGCCCTGGCAGGCCTCGCAGCGCCCGCCCTTGACGTTGAAGGAGAAGCGCCCCGGCTTGTAGCCGCGCGCCCGCGCCTCGGGCACGGCGGCGAACAGCTCGCGGATCGGCGTGAAGGCGGCGGTGTAGGTGGCCGGATTGGAGCGCGGCGTGCGGCCGATGGGCGACTGGTCGATCTCGATGACCTTGTCCAGCGCCTCGGCGTTGCGGATGCGGCGGTGGGGCCCGGGCAGGTCGCGACTGCCCCAGATGCGCTGCGCCAGGGCGCGGTAGAGCACGTCGGTGATCAGGGTGCTCTTGCCGGAACCGGACACGCCGGTGACGCAGACGAAGGCGCCGAGCGGAATGCCGACGGTGAGGTCCTTGAGATTGTTGGCGCCGGCGCCCTCGACGTGGATGGTTTGGCCATTGCCGGAACGCCGACCGCGCGGGACCGGGATCGACTCGCGCCCGGCGAGATAGGCGCCGGTGAGCGACTGCTCCGAGCGCTCGATGCGTTCCACCGGGCCGTCGGCGACGACCTCGCCGCCGTGCTCCCCGGCGCCCGGTCCGAAGTCGATGACCCAGTCCGCCGACCGGATGGTCTCTTCGTCGTGCTCGACCACGAGCACGGTGTTGCCCAGGTCGCGCAGACCCAGCAGCGTCTGCACGAGGCGGCGGTTGTCGCGCTGGTGCAGGCCGATGCTCGGCTCGTCGAGGATGTAAAGCACGCCGACGAGGCTGGAGCCGATCTGGGTGGCCAGCCGAATGCGCTGGGCCTCGCCGCCGGAGAGCGTGTCCGCGGCGCGATCGAGGGTGAGGTATTCGAGGCCCACGGACTCCAGGAATCCCAGGCGCGCCCGCACCTCCTTGAGCACCTGGACGGCGATGGCGGCTTCGCGGGCGCTGAGCTCGAGGCCCTCGAAGAACCTGGCGGCGGCCTCCACGGTCTTTTCCGTGGCGTCGTGGATCGAGAGCCCGCCCACGGTCACGGCCAGGCTCTCGCGCTTGAGCCGCGCGCCCTGACAGGCGGGACACGTGCGGCGCGTCATGTAGCGCTCGATCTCGCCGCGTACATAGTCGGACTCGGTCTGCTGGTAGCGGCGACGCAGATTTGGCACCACGCCCTCGAACTCGAAGGTGTAGACCCGACGCCGGCCACGGCTGCCGACGTGCTCGACGGTCAGGGGCGTGAGGCTGCCGTAGAGCAGCACGTCGACGGCCTCGGAGCTGAGCTGCTCAATGGGCGTCGTCGCGGTGAAGCCGTATTTGGCGGCCAGGGCGTCCAGCACGGCGCGCGTCATGGACGGTCCGGTGCCGGAGGCGCGCGCCCAGGGGGCGATGGCGCCGCCGTCGATGGAGAGCTTGCGATTGGGGATCACCAGGCTCGGGTCGATTTCCAGCTTGGCGCCCAGGCCGTCGCACTCGGGACAGGCCCCATGCGGGGTGTTGAACGAAAACGACCGCGGCTCGAGCGTGGGAAAGCTCAGCCCATCGTCCACACAGGCCAGCGACTCGCTGAGCGTGAAGGCGTCGCCGTCCACCACTTGCAGCACGACCACGCCCTCGGCCAGCTTGAGGGCCGTCTCCAGCGAGTCGGCCAGCCGGGCCTGCACGTCGCGCCGCACGGCGAGGCGGTCGACCACGATCTCAATGTCGTGCCAGAGGTTGCGGTCCAGCGCCGGCACGTCGTCCAGGGCGTGAACCTCGCCGTTGACCCGCACGCGAGCGAAGCCGGCCTGCCGCGCGTCGTCGAACACGCCCTTGTGCTCGCCCTTGCGGTGCTTGACCACCGGCGCCAGGACGAGGAAGCGGGTGCCGTCGTCCCAGTCGAGGACGAAGTCCACCATCTCCTGGATCGTCTGCCGCGAAAGGACCTTTCCGCATTCGGGGCAGTGGGGCTGGCCCACGCGGGCATACAGCAGCCGCAGGTAGTCGTAGATCTCGGTGACCGTGCCCACCGTGGAGCGGGGATTGTGCGAGCGGGCCTTCTGGTCGATGGAGATGGCCGGCGAGAGACCCTCGATCTGGTCGACGTCGGGCTTTTCAAGCTGCCCCAGGAACTGCCGGGCATAGGCCGAGAGCGACTCCACGTAGCGCCGCTGGCCTTCGGCATAGAGGGTGTCGAAGGCGAGGCTGGACTTGCCGGAGCCGGAGATGCCCGAGATGACGACGAGCTTGTCGCGCGGGATCTCGACATCGATGTTCTTGAGGTTGTGCTCGCGCGCGCCGCGGACGACGATGGCGTTCTCGGGCATAACGGTCCAGCTTAAGCGATTTGGGGTTCGGCCGGTGGCGCTTGTCGCGCGCGGCCGGGGAAGCTCACCCGCGGCCGGCCCCACGCTGCACGCCGGGCTGGCCGCCGGAGATTCTCCATTTCTGTCATGTCGAGCTCAACAGTTGTCATTGCGAGCCTCCCCTTTGTCATTTCGAGCGAAGCGAGAAATCCAAGGGGCAGGGAGAAGGCACAACGTCCTTAGATTCCTCACTGCGTTCGGAATGACATTTGCTGCGTTCGGAGTGAAATTTGCAAGACGCAGGCGAGGAATCTGAGGGCCTGCGGACAGCGCATACCCGAACCCCTGGCCCCTACTTGGTGTGAGGCTGGTACACCCCCGCCGGATCGACCACGCAGAGCTGGGCGCCGGTGTGGCGGCCCTCGGGAATGGTCCAGGTCACGCCGTATTGGAGCGGCGTCAACCGGCCGTCGGCGATGAAGAACAGCTCCGGGTCGGCGGCGAACATCTCCCGTGCGGTCCGCTCCAGGTCGCGGGCGCGGAAGAGGCGGGCAATGGCGTTGCCCACGGCGCCGCGCTTCACCAAGCCGCGCTGTTCCAGGCCTTCGCCCAATCGGTTGAAGTCGTAGCTGCGCTCGGGCATGCCGGGAAAGCTTGGGTCGGGTCCCCACGCCTCGCTGTGCAGCGGAACCACGCGCCCGTCCGACAGGCGCTGGAGTCCTTCCACGGCGCGCGGGCGGCGGTGGGACCCGATCTCCTGCTCCATGAAGTGACCGGCGGTGAGGTTTTGATAGGGCACGCCCAGCAGCAGGAACCACCCGTCGAGGTCGAATATCGCGCGCATGGACGGCTGTGCGTCCCAGCCGTCATCGCCGCCGGCGTCGATGATCGTGTCGCGCAGCGGCCCGATGGCGGCCACGGTCTGCACGATGTGGATTGTGCGGCGGGCCTCCGGGCGGCGGAAGACGTGGTTGGGAATGGCGCCGGTCGTCACCGGCGTCTCCGCCGGGTCGAACACAAAGCCCGGCTCGTGGTATTGGCCCGTGAAGGTGGGCGCGACGAGCGTTCCCTCGGGGCCAATCGCCGCCAGCAACGCGTCGACCACCCTATCCGCCCCACCCTCGACCGTGCCGATGCTGCGCAATGAGCTGTGAAACATCACCAGGCCGCCGCGCGGCACTCCCAGCCGTTCGAGGCCGGAGGTCAACTCCGGGCCGGTGCGAATCACGCGGCCGGAAGGCGCGCTCACCGGAAGCTCAGTCGGCGCCGAGTTCGTCTTCGAGCCGACGCATGTGAGTGATGGCGTCGTGGGTGTAGCGGTCGAAGAAGTCGGCGTGGCCGCCGGCGCGGAAGACGGTGAAGGGGTCGGCGGTGTCGGGGAGCAGCTCGAACGCCAGCCAGCCGGTGTAGTCCACCTCGTCAAGCGCCCGCAGCACCTCGCGGAAGTCGGCGTGTCCGTAGCCGGGCGGCAGGCGATTCGAGTCCGCCAGGTGCATGTGGGCCAGGTGCGGTCCGGCGTGGCGGATGGCGTCGCCCAGGGACGATTCCTCGATGTTCATGTGAAACGTGTCGCCCATGACGCCGCCGTTGGTCAGGCCGATGGCCTCCCACAGCTCGACGGCCTGCTCCAGGCGGTTGAGGAAGTAGGTCTCAAAGCGCGTCCAGCACTCCAGCGCGACGCTCACCCCGCGCTCGGCGGCGTACTCGCCGGCGGCGCGCAGGCCGTCCACTGCCCAGCGCCACTCGTCCTCGGGGTCGGCCAGCGGCAGCAGCTTCATGGAGGCGCTGGGGCGTCCCACGATCACCGGCGCGCCGACGTCAACCGCCAGATCGGTGAGCGAATTGAGGTAGGCCAGCGCGTTCGCCCGGATCTCCGGGTCGGGGTGGGCGAAGTCGCGGTCGGCGCTGATGACCGAGCTGATCGAGCTGACGGCAATGCCCGCGTCGGCGACCCGGCGTCGCACGGCGGGGGCGTCGTAGGTCTCGGGCTGGCCCAAGAGCTCGATGCCGTCGTAGCCGAAGCGCGCCACGCGGTCGATGGACGCGCCGATGTCCTCGCCGTAGTAGACCAGGGCGCTGTAGGCGTACTTGAATGGCCGCATCAGGCTTGAGCCCCTAACACACTGTCAACGGCTGGGTGCGTGAGCGCCAGCCAACTCCGTTCGTGGTTAGCCGGTCGAACTACGTTCCCTCGACAGGCTCGGGACGGGCCCTTCGACAAGCTCAGGACGAACGGATCTTTCGTCACCTGCGGTGTTCGTGGGCTGCGGGTCAGGGACTTCATGGGAAGTGCGCCTACGCCGAGTCCTCGGGCTGGGGCGCCGAGTATCGCACCTCGGAGCCGCGCGGCATGGGGGCCGGCTCTCCCCGGCCGGGCTCGAACCAGGCGCCGGCGATGGGCGGGCGCACGGCGTCGGCGGCGACCACCAGGTCCACCACGCACGGTTTGCCGCAATCGAGCGCCCAGCGAATGGCGTCCTCGACCTCGTCGTGGCGGGTCACCCGCACCCCTTCGCCGCCCAGGGCGCGTCCCAGCTCGGCGTAGTCCACCTCGACGCTGTATTCGGTGCCGATGATGCGCCCGCCGAAGTCGGCCATCTGGCCGTCGCGGATGGCGGCCAGCGACGAGTTGTTGAACACCAGCCAGATCACCGGCAGGCCCCACTCGACGGCCGTGGACACCTCCTGGTTGACCATGAGGAAGCCGCCGTCGCCGGTGACCGCCACGCAGGCCTTGTCGGGCTGCGCCAGCTTGGCGCCGATGATGGCGGTGGGACCCCAGCCCATCGGCGTCCAGCCGCCCGGATTCAGAAAGCGCCCGCCGGCTCGAATGGGATAGAAGGCGGCGAAGTAGTGGGCGTGGTTGCCGGTGTCGACGGAGATGATCGAGTCGTCGGGCAGCACGCGGCGCACCTGCTCGGCCACGCGCAGCGGCTCCATGGGCGTGGCGTCGGGCGGGGTGAGATCCAATTCGTAGGCGCGCTTGGCGCGGCGGATCAGCGCGGCGTCGGCCTCGGCGGATGGCCGCCCGCCGAGGCGCTCGACGGCCTCGCGCAGATCGTTGACCACCGCGAGCGCGTCGCCTTCCAGCCCCAGCTCGATGGGTCCGGCACGGCCCATTTCGCGGGCTTCGATGTCGATCTGGATGATGCGGTTCTGCGGCACGAACGGCTTGCCCTCGGTCCACCAGCTGGTGGACTCGTCGGCGAAGCGATAGCCCACGGCCAGGATCAGGTCGGCGCGTTCGCGGATCAGCTCGTGCGCCACGGGATGCCCCAGCCAGCCGACCATGCCGACCGCCAGCGGGTGGTCCTCGGGCACCACGCCCTTGGAGACGAAGGACGAGGCGATGGCCGCGCCCAGGCTCTCGGCCAGCGCGGTGACTGACTCGCCCGCGCTGGAGATGAGCGCGCCGTTGCCCGCAATGATGACCGGGAACTCGGCGTCGACGAGCAGCTGCGCCGCCCGAGTGGTCAGCTCGGCGTCGGCCCGCGGCCGCGCCCGGGCCGGAAACGGGTCGGGGTCCTCGGGCCGCGTCTCGACCTCGGACGCTTGCAGGTCCCAGGGAATCTCCAGTCCAACCGGTCCCGGCCGCCCCACCTGCGCCGCCGTGAAGGCCTTGCGCACGGCGGTCGGGATCGTGCGCGGGTCGGCGATGGACCAGACGCGCTTGGTGATGGGCTGCAGCATCTGCATGAACGCCTGGTCCGCCGGCGCGGTGTCGGGGCGCGAGGTCTCCTGCAGCTGCCCGCGGCCGTACCAGCGCTGGATGGGCGCGCCCACGATAGCCAGCACGGGGCTGGAGGTGGACATGGCGGTGGCGATGCCCATGATCATGTTGGCCGCGCCCGGCCCCACCGACGAGCAGCACACGCCGACCTGGCCGCTGACGCGGGCGTAGCCGTCGGCGATGTGCGCCGCCGCCTGCTCGTGGCGCACGAGCATGAAGTCGATCTGGTCGGAGCCGTGGATCGCGTCCAGGATGTTGGTGTTGCCGTGGCCGGGAATGCCGAAGACGTAGCGCACGCCGTGGCGTTCGAGCGCGTCGACCAGGACTTCGGCGGCGTTCACGGCGTGGCTCGGGATAGTTTGCGGATGACGAATAGATTCCCGCCTCTAAGGGAATCTGACAACCGTTGAGTGATTGATCGGGCGAGTTGGGCGGGTTTGAAACCCGCCCCTACGTTTGGAGGGTCTAGCTGCGGGCGGCCGCAAGGGCCGCCCCTACAGGGACTGGACCTTGGCGCAGCCCGGATATCCTGGGGCGCGACGCGATACCTGGTTGAGCGACCCGCCGCATGCTGCGCATCGTCCATGCCGCCGATATCCATCTGGACACGCCCTATCGGCGTCACGACGAGGCGGTGCGCGCGCGGCTGCGGGACGCGGGGCGCGAGGCGTTCGTCCGCTTGATCGACCTGGCGCTGGGGCGGCAGGCGGACGCGCTGCTGATCGCCGGGGACCTCTTCGACAACGACTTGCTGACGCTGGCGACGGAGCGCGTGCTGGTCGACGAGCTGACGCGCGCGACGAGCGCCGGGCTGACCGTGGTCTACGCCACGGGCAACCACGATCCGGGGCGGGCCAACTACCGGGCCATGGGGATCGACTGGCCGGAGGAGCGCTTTCACCTAGTCGCGTCGCGACAGCCGCGGCAGATCGCCATCGAGCGTGAGGACGAAGTGGTGGGCTGGGTGGTGGCGGCGGGGCACCAGACGCCCCGCGAGGACCGCGACCTGGCCGCGGCCTTTCCGCCCGCGCCCGGGCCGGAGCCAGCTGTGGGGCTGCTGCACGCGCACGTTGTGGGCGCAGCCGCAGTCGAGCAGCACGACAGCTACGCCCCGACCTCTCTCGACAGCCTGGATCCTAGCTACGCCTACTGGGCGCTGGGCCACATCCACCAGTGCCAGAAGGTTCGGCCCGATCCACCGGTTCACTATTCGGGCAACTTGCAGGGGCGACAGTTCGGCGAGGAGGGCGCCAAGGGCGCGCTGGTGGTGACGCTGGAGCGCGGCGCCGCGCCGGAAATCGAGTTCAACGCGCTGGCGCCGGTGCGTTGGGAGTCGCTGGCGCCCGACGGACTTGACGCGACACGCAACCTGACCGACGTGCACGCGGCTGTACGCGCGGCTTTCGACGCGCGACGGGGCGGTGCGCTGCCGGACCAGGAGTGGATCCTGCGAGTAGACCTGCGCGGCGCCTGCGAGTTGGCGTCGTTGCTCGCCAGCGCCGACGAGCGCGCCGAGCTGGCGGCGCAGCTGCGCGAGGACCTGGGCGTGCTGGATGTCGAGGTGCGCGACCGCGGTTTGCACCGGCCGGTGGACATCGAGTCCCACCGCGATCAGCCGCATCTGCTCGGTCAGACTCTGGCGCTTCTCGAGCGGGCCAAGGCCGACGACGCGGCGCTGGACGGCATCACGCCGGTCCAGGTGGCCGGCGGCGACGGCACCGAGTCGGCTGAGCGCCGCGCGTATCTCCGCGAGCTGCTCCACGACCTAGACGCCGAGGCGGCCGTGCGGCTGCTGCGTGAGTCGGAGTCCGCATGAGAATCGACGGCTGGGAGATCGACGCCTTCGGACCGATCAGCGGTTGGACGCGGCACGGCCTGGCCGAGCACGGCGTGGTGGTGATCGCCGGAGACAACGAGACCGGCAAGTCGGCGCTGTTCGAGTTTCTGACCACCGCGTTGTTCGGATTCGCGCCGGCCACGGCCGGGAATCACCCCTACAGTCCCTGGGGCGGAGGCTTCCCCGGCGGGGCGCTGCTCGCAAGCCTGGGCGACGGGCGCAGCGTGCGCCTCGCGCGGCGATTGACATCACGTCCCCAGGGGACGATCGAGATCGACGGCCAGCCGCGCGATCTGGCGAACCGCCCTGTGGTCTGGGTCGGCGGGCTGGCACGCGCGATCTTCACCAACCTCCACGCCGTGACCCAGGAAGACGCGCTGGGCATGGACCCGCGCACCTGGCAGAGCGTCGAGGATCGCATGCTCGGCGGGGCGTCATTCGACTTCCTTCGACCGGCGCGCGAGGTCGTGGCGCAGCTCGACCAGGACCGTCAGGCACTTTGGCGTCCGGACCGGCGGGGCCGCCCGCGGGCGGTCGAGATTCGCGAGCGCACTCGTGCGCTGGGTGAGGAGCTGCGGCCGGCGAGCGGACGCCGATCGGAGATCGAAGCGAAGCAGGCTCGTCTGGCGGAGATCGTCGAGATCTTGGAGGCGATCGAGCGCGGGCCACAGGGTCTGCAAGCCATCGAGGTCATGCTGGAGCGCGACGCCACGCTGTCGCCCATCGTGCGCCGCGCGCGCCGGGCGGAGTCCCTGAATGCCCAAGCCGCATCGCTCGTGGCGAACGACGACTACGGCCCGGACCCGCGAGCCATGCGTACCGAGCTGCGGGATGCCGTCACGTCGGGGGAGCGGCGCATCGATGAGATCGATGCCGAGATCGAGCAATTGGCCGAGGCCCGCGAAATCGATTCGGTCCACCAGACGGCGCTCGCTCACCGAGACCTGATCCTGGAATTGCAGGCCGAGATTCCGCTGCACGTCGAGGACGACCGGCGCATCGAGCAAATGTCCGGTGCGCTGCACGAAGAGAGCGGCGGCTTCGGGCAGATCGGCGAGCGAGTGCTGGACCGGGATCTGGACGCCGGCGCCCTGGAGACGCTGCGGGACTTGCGAGTCGCCGAGTCGCGCGGACGCTTCGAGGCCTGGACCGTGGCCGTCGCCGATGCCGACTATCGAGCCGTGGAGCGGCGGCACGCGGCCGAAACGGCGGAGCGCACGCAGCGCGAGCGCGAGGTGCTGGGCGATGTCCCGGACTTGGCGCAGGCCCACGGGCGCGTGCAAAGCCTGCTCGAGCTCGGCCGGGCCGAGGCCCTAACGGCCGCCGGCGGTGGCGCACCGTCACGTGCCTGGCGAGTTGCGATTCCGGTGCTGGTGGCGCTCGCCGGGGCGGCGGCCATCGTTGTCGGCATCTTCTTGGGCGGCACGGTCCTTGCCATTCTGGCGAGCGTGGGCGCGTCGTTGGCCGCGGCCGCGGCAGTGGATCTCTCGCGCATCGTGACGGCGCGCCGCCGCGCCGGCGCGGGTCCGGCCGCCGCGGCGGCACTGCGCAAACGTGCGGATATAGCCCCGGACACGAGCGCCGCCGACGCCCTGGACGACGCCATGCGCCAGCGCGACGCGGCGCGACGCGCCGCCGACATCGACCAGCGGCTCGCGACCGCGAAGGTGGCGATCGAGGATGCGGCGCGTCGTGAGGACGAGGCCGCGCTGGCCGCCACTGCGGCGCGAAACGCCTGGCTGGAGCTGATTCCCAACGTCCCGATTGCGCCGGTCCAGCTAAAGCGTCCCCGCGAGACGCTGCTGCGCGACGTGGAGGAGCTGCGTGACTCGCTGGCGCGCACGCATGCCCTGATAGAGGACCGCCGGACGGTGCAGGAGCGCATCGACCATCGCCTTCGGCGTCTGCAAGCCCTCCGTGACGAGTTGGACCTCGACCCGGCGGCCGACGTCGTACCCGCGGTGGCGGAACTGGGCCGGAAGCTGACTGCGGCGGAGGCGGCCAAGGGCGAGGCCGAGGCTGCCGCCGGGGCGATTGCCAAGTTGCGCGACGAACGGCGGCAGGTCGGTGACGCGCGGGATGTCGCCGACACCGAGTTGGGGCTGCTTGAGACTCAGTTGGCACGGCTTGATCCAGTTGAGGCTGATCCCGACGCGGGCCTGGATCGCTTGGAGCGGGCGCGGGCCGCGCGCGACGAGGCCACGCGAGCACGGGCCGACCTCGACCGCGAGACGCCGAATTGGCGGGAGCGCGTGGCCGAGGCCGACCGTTTAGAGGCCCAGGGCGAGGCCATCGAGCTCACGGACGACCGCCGCGTCGAGCTGCGGCGCCGTGGGGCGGAGCTGCAGGAGGAGGCGAACGGTCTGCGCGATGAGCGCGGTGGTTTGACCCGGGACGTGCAGGAGATGGAAGCGCTGCCCGGCCCGGCGCACGTGCAGGGCGCCATCGAGGAGGCGCTGGCGGAGCTGGAAGAGGTTCAACGCGCGCACGACCGGCTGGCGCTGCTGGCGGCGGCGATTTCCGCCGCCGAGCGGGCCTATCGCGACGCGCATCAATCGCCCCTGCTGGAGGCCGCGAGCGCCCACCTCGCCAGCATCACCGGCGGGCGCTATGACCGGCTAATCGCCGACGACTCGACGGGCGACGGGGTGCGCCTGCACGTGCGGCGTCGGGGCGAGGACTTTCCCGTGGTCGTGGGGCATCCCCTCAGCCGCGGCACGCTGCAGCAGATCTACCTGGCGCTACGCCTCGCGATGGTGGACCAGGTCGAGGGTGAGGACGCCGAGCGGCTGCCGCTGTTCATGGACGAAATGTTCGTGAACTGGGACCCGTCCCGCACCGGCCGCGGCATGGCCGTGCTGCGCGAGATCGGCCGGTCGCGGCAGGTGTTCCTCTTCACCGCCGATCCCGCCTGGGCGGAGCGCACCAGCGCCCAAGCCGAGGCCATGGTCGTCGCCACGCCGGGGCTCGGCGGGTGACGTTGGCTTGGATCGCCGTGGGGGCGGATCACCACGGTTAGCGTGCGGACAGGCTGGTGGGGCGGGTCGCGCCTCACCAAAGGCGGCGAATGGCGTAGCGGTCGAAGGTGGATTCGTTGGAGATGAGCACGAGGTCGCGTGAGATCGCCTGGGCGATGAGCATGCGGTCGAAGGGGTCGTTGAGCGGCCCCGAAAGGGCGCCGGCGCGGGCGGCTTCCGCGACAGTTATCGGCAGTTCTTCAAAGCCCTGGTCGGCGATGGCGCCGGCAACGTCAGGCGCCATCGCCACGGCCTCATCCAGTCTGCCCCGGTGATATTTGGTGGTTATTTCCCAAGCGGAGATCGCGCTGACGAATACGACGTTTGCATCGTCGCCGATGCGGCGACGGGCCCGCCGCGGCAATCGTTCGCTCCCGTTCACCCACCAGATGAGGGCATGGGTGTCAAGCAGCAACCGCAACTACGGGCCACCCTCCCATAGGGCCAACTCCTCCGGCGGCAGCGGCTGCAAGACGAGGTCGCTTAACTCCTCCCATTCCTTATTTCCCTTCATCGCGCCAAACTGCCGCTTGCCGCGACTCTTGCAGCGCACAAGCTGGGCGACTGGCTTGCCGTTGCGGGCGATAGTGACTTCTTCGCCCGCCTCGACCTGCGCCAGCAGGCGGGACAGGTGGGTCTTGGCTTCGTGGACGTTCACCGTTGTCATGGCCGACTCCTCGGGCGGCTCAGCCTTGTAGTTGACTAAGAATATGACTAATGCCGGAGCGCAGCAAGAATCGGGTAGTGGGTAACTCTGCCTGAAGGTATCCCACAGTGAGCTGTCGGCCAGGGAATGGCGGACGGGGTCGGCGATTGGGTCTCAAGTGACGCGAGGCATGAATTCCCGCCTCCGGAGACTCTTGCAGAATCCAGCCGTGCTTGGGCATGACCTGGCACATCCTTTCCGCACCCAGGTTCAATGACGGGTGGATTCCCGCCTTCGCGGGAATGACGGAGGGGTTACGCAAAGGTCTCCCTTCGCGGGAATGACGAATGGCTAGGCCAAGGTCTCCCTCCGCGTGAATGACGGACTCAGAGTGGGCCACTGCCGACGCTTTGACGCGGTGGATGCGGTTGGGTAGCGTGCGGGCAAGCTGGTTGGGCGGACCGGCGGGGTGAGGAACGGCTTTTGCCGAACAGTTCTGTCCTTGCCCGACGCCGTGGCGCCGCCGCGGCATCGGCAGGGCGGGGAGCATGCCGATGGCCAGCGTCACGCTTGATAACGTCACGAAACGGTTTGGCGACGTTGTCGCCGTCGACGACGTGTCCATCGAGGTCCAGGACCGAGAGTTTCTCGTGCTCGTGGGGCCGTCGGGCTGTGGCAAGTCCACCACGCTGCGCATGGTCGCGGGGCTTGAGGAGCTGACGGGCGGCAACATCTACATCGGCGACCGCCTGGTGAACGACGTGCCGCCCAAGGACCGCGACATCGCCATGGTGTTTCAGAGCTACGCCCTCTATCCCCACATGAGCGTCTACGACAACCTGGCGTTTGGCTTGAAGCTGCGAAAGACGCCCAAGGCCGAGATTCAGCGGCGCGTGGCCGAGGCCGCCGACATGCTGAACATCAGCGAGTTGATGGAGCGAAAGCCGCGTGCGCTTTCCGGTGGCCAGCGGCAGCGCGTGGCGGTTGGGCGGGCCATCGTGCGCGACCCGGCCGTGTTCCTGATGGACGAACCGCTGTCCAACCTGGACGCCAAGCTGCGCGTGCAGACGCGGGCCGAGCTGATTCGCCTGCACGAGCGTTTGCAGGCCACGGTGATCTACGTGACGCACGACCAGATGGAAGCCATGACCATGGGCACGCGCATCGCGGTGCTGCGGGACGGCGTCTTGCAGCAGTTGGGACCGCCGCAGGAGGTCTATGCGGCGCCGAGCAACGTGTTCGTAGGCGGATTCATCGGCAGCCCGGCGATGAACTTTTTCGACGCGCGCATCTCGGGCGAGGACGGCTTGTGGGTGGAAACGGAAACGCTGCGCGTTCCCGTACCGCCCGACCGGCGAGATGCCGTGGCGCCCCATGCCGGCAAGGACGTGATCTTCGGCATCCGTCCGGAAAACATCGTCGACCCGCAGTTCGCGGCCGGCGGCGTGACGCACGAGGCGACCATCACGGCGACCGTGGACGTGATGGAGCCGCTAGGCAGCGAGGTCATTCTCTACATGCTGGCGGGCTCGGACTCATTCGTCGCCCGCGTCGACCCGCGGACCACGGCGCAGGCCAATCAGCCCTTCGAGCTGGCCTTCGAGATGGACCGCATGCACCTGTTCGACCGCGCGACGCAGGAGGCGATTGCGTAGGAGCGTTCCGGTCACGGACCGCTCAGCATTCGGCGGCGGCCGCGGACATCGGGCAGCGCGCATGGCCTGCCAGGGCGGCCTTCGCGCTCCTCCGTGGTCGAACCGACGCCCGCGCTCCGAGATGCGCCGACCGCCGATGTTCAATGCCAACGCGCGGACCGTCCTATGGGGCGCCCTGGGTCACCGTGCGTCCCTCGCCGAAATACAGGTCGCCGATGAAACGATCCGCCAAGTCGGCGGCGGCGGGAGCATCGGTCATGAAGGCAAAGATGAGGTGACATAGCCCAATTTCCATCCCCTCACAGTTGCCGGGAGACACCTTTCCCTGGCCGCTGTCATGAAGTCTCCAGAAGCCTCTGAGGAATAGATCCTCGCCCAAACCGAAGTAGAGGTTGTGAAACATCAGCGCACCGTTGAAGTAGTGACATTCATGCCAGTCGGAAGAAAGGTCGAGAATCCTCGTGTCTTCGCATCGGTCTTGAAGGGGCCTGATCCTTCCCGACCCCATGACGCCGGTTCGCATTTCGAGAAACACCGCGGCCCCTTCACAAATCCAGCTGGGGCATGCGTGCCAATAGTAGTGCGCGACCTCATGATGAATCGTAGGTTTCAGACTGTTATGGAAATAGTGATTCCGATCGTCATATCCCTCACGTATTGCGATATGCGACCCAACGAACAATCCACCCCACGGATCAACGACTTCTGATACGTGCAAGGCAATATATCTGGTTGGGAATGGCCGTTTCATGGCCGCTTCGACGGAGCGCACGGCTCCTTCCAAGTAGGTCATGGTGACTTCTTCGCCAAGTCTGGTTCGAATGACGGCCAGGATCGTTGGCCCAGTGTGCGGAAGCACTATGTGCCGCTCCTCGATCCATACCCTGCTTGGATCAAGCATGGCATCCAGGAGTTCCGGTTGGTCGACCACGACATACCAAAGAACGGTGACAATCTTGGCATGGTGATCGGTAATCCCGCCCTGACCCACGAGGTGCGAGACAATCCGATGCAGATAGTTTCGATCATGGGCGCCTATTCGATGCAAGCTCTCGACGGCTAGCGCGTCAAATGGTTCGATCGAATCGAGAAATGGCATTTGCGTCAGATAGAAGGCAATGGTGGGTTCGGTGGTTCCCGGCTGGATCTGATTGAGGGCTTGTCGTTCGTCCCTCGCGATGATGATCAAATCGTCGACAAGGCCGACTTCTTCGTCCGTCAAGCCGTCTGCCACCCACGGTTTTCGAAGAAGCGATCCAACTAGATTGGGGTCGTCCCGGGCGACGTCGGTCACACCGTTGATAAAGTCGACGTCTTCATCCGTCACACTGTCCATGACCCACGGGAATTGAATCAGCGAATCTACGAGATCAGGAAAATGGGCCGCGTGACGAATGAGTTCTTTCAGCAAGTCACGTTCGATCTGGCTTAATCCGTCTTGAGCCCATGGCAGCTCCGCGATATCGGCCAGGGTCTTGAATTCGAGGACGGTTTCTTGGCTCGGTTGATTGCGTATGGATCCATCCAAGGGATCTTCAATCAGGCTTCGCAGCAACGGCTCTGATGCGGCGAAGACTCGTTGCAGTTGGCTGATGGCGGATTGCTCCAAGGGTGTGATTCCATCGGCGACCCAGTCGAGCGTGGCGATGATGGCTGGGAGCCCGGGATCGGATTCGTACCGGAGCACCTTGGCCGCTTCCGGAATGATCACGTTGCTGAGCTTCTTGACCTTGTCGGGCACGTTCTGGAGATTCACGCGGCCAACGGTGGTGCCGGGCGCGGGCACGTTCCAGATCACGAACACCGTGCGCTGCGCGCGGAGCATCTGCAGCCCCTGCGGCTGTCCGTTGACCTCTCGCTCTTCGTAGCGGATCGGCAGGCCGTAGAGGTTGAGCCAGTCCGGCTCGCTCAAGAACCGTGCCTTGATCGCCTCGTTTTGGTCCAAGAGCGCCAGGTGGTTCCGGATGATGGTGGCGAAGTCGGCGCCGCGGTCTGCCTCCAGCACCTGGTGGGGCGGGACGTTGGGTAGCTCGATCTCGGGATAGCGGTTCGCCAGGACGTCCAGGGTGTTGTAGTAGTTCATGCGCTGCTTACCGGGGTCCCACTGCAGGATCACCTTCTGAAAGGCCTGGAAGGTGAAAGGGCCGTTGGTCCAGCGCTGGCTGATGGGGTAGCCAATGGCGTTCAGGTCGCGTTCCCGAACGAAGTCGTAGAGCGGCACGCCGTCGGCGTTGGTGACGGCGTAGCCATCATCGGGATCCGGAGTGTCGCCGCCGGTGATGGTGAACAGGCAGCCGTCGTCGAGGGCGATGCCCTCACACTCGAGCGCCGCCGCTGACGGCCAGACCGCGAGCGTGGCCGCGACCGCGACGGCAGTCGCGACGAGCGCCGTGCGCGGCACACACCACCAATGGCGCTGGCAAATTTGCCGCATGACGCCCTTCAGGTTGCGGCAGGCCGACCGGGATTCCCGAAATCCGCCGACCGGCAAGGTGCCGTGGATGCTACTTCACGCGCGGCGCGCGGTCGCCGGTGGACGGCCGAGCCCAGGGCGTCAAGACCGGCGTCGTTGCAACGTCTGCACGTCAGCTGGCTCCGCAGAACGGCAGCCCAAGCGTGCCGAGGTCGTTGTCGTCCACGCCGCGCAGTCCATCGGGGATGCAGCCGCTGAATTGGTTGCCGCCAAGGCCCAGCCACTGCAGGTCGTCGAGATCGCCGAGAGTGGCCGGCACCTCGCCGACGAGCTGGTTGTTCCTGAGATCCAGGGTTTGCAGCCGGCTGAGGTCACCCAACTCCGGCGGGATTTCGCCCTGCAGCCGGTTCTCCGCGAGCAGCAGCGCTCGCAGATTGTCGAGGCTGCCGAAGTCGCGAGGAATCGTCCCGTGCAACTGGTTTCGCGTGAGCACCAGGTCTTGCAGGTTGGTGAGGAAGCTCAGCTCGCGGGGAAGTGCTCCGCTCAGGGCGTTGTCGCTGAGCCAGAGCTCCCGCAGCCTGGCCAGGTCTCCCAGCTCCGGCGGGATCGACCCCGTCAACTGGTTGGACTCAAGCCGCAACAACTCCAGTCTCGACAACTCGCCCAACTCGGGTGGAATCGGGCCCTCCAGCCGGTTGCCCCCCAGGGAGAGGTGGACGAGGCTGTTCATGCGGCGCAGCTCAGGCGGAATCGATCCACTCAATTGGTTCTCATGCAGATACAGCACCTCCAGGTCGAGAAGGCTGCCCAACTCCGGCGGAATCTCGCCCTGCAACCGGTTGACCCCGAGCTCGAGGATTCGGAGACCGAAGATGTTGCCAAGCTCGGCGGGAATCTCTCCCTCCAATTCGTTTTTCCAAAGGTGCAGCTCCTTGAGGTACCCGATGTCGCCCAGCTCCGGCGGGATCGGACCGGTGAGGCGGTTCTCCTGGAGCCACAGTTCCTCGAGGACGTAGATGCGACCCAGCTCGGGCGGAATCCACCCCTCCAACTGGTTCGTCCCGAGCGCCAAGATCTTCAGACTCGAGAGGCTGCCCAAGTCGGCGGGAATCGCCCCATGCAACGCGTTGTCGGAGAGGCGCAGCTCGATGAGTTCGGTCAGACGGCCCAACCCGCGTGGAATCTGGCCGCGTAACCCATTCTGGCTGAGGTCAAGGCTGGTGACCCGCCCCCGGCGGTCGGTGACAACGCCGTGCCATCGGTTGAGCGGCTCGTTGCTCAGCCATTGTGCGTTGTTGGTCCAGTTCGGACCGTCGGTCGAGTGGTAGAACGCGACCAACACGGTCCGATCGGCGCCGGATTGTGGCGATGGCGCCACCGTCGGTGCGGGGTTGGCGGCGCTGCAATCCGGTAGCCCCAGGTTGTCCAGATCGTTGTATTGAATCTTCTGCATCCACTCCGGAATACATCCCGTCAGCTGGTTGCCGCCGCCGAGGTAGAGCACTTGCAGCCTGGTGAGGTCGTCGAGCTCGGGCGGTATGGCCCCAACCAGCATGTTCTCGCGGAGCGACAGCGTGTGCAGGTTGGTGAGATTGCCCAGCTCGGGCGGTATCGACCCCGTCAGCTGATTGTCCGCGAGGCTCAGCGTTTGCAGGCGGTACAGCAGGCCCAGCACGGGCGGAATCTCGCCGGTGAGGTGGTTCCCACGGAGGCTCAACTCCTGCAGGCTGAAGAGGAAGCCCAGCTCAGCCGGAATCGCGCCCGTCAGCTCGTTGTTATCCAGCCGAAACGCCGCGAGGGTTCCGAGGTTGCCCAGCTCCGGTGGGATTTCCCCGGTGAGCCGGTTGCCGTCGAGGAACAGCGCGCCGAGGCTGAACATGCCCTCCAACGCCGGCGGAATGGCGCCGGTGAGCTGGTTGCTGGTGAGCAGCAGCTGCTTCAGGTTGGCCAGGCGGCCCAGCTCGGGCGGGATCGATCCGGTGAGCTGGTTGCCCTGGAGCAGCAGATATTCCAGCTTGGCGAGGCGCCCCAACTCCGGCGGAATCGAGCCCGTGAGCTGGTTGTCGTGGAGCGCCAGGAATTTGAGGTTCGCCAGGCGGCCCAGCTCGGGTGGAATTGAGCCGGAGAGCTGGTTGTCCTCAATCGCCACAAATTCCAGGTTGGTGAGGCGGCCGAGCTCGGTGGGGATGACTCCAATGAGCTGATTCACCCCCAGCCCGAGCCCCTTCAGGCGGGTGAGATTGCCCAGGGCGGCCGGAATCTCGCCACTCAGCTCGTTCTCGCGCACGGAAATTCCCTCGAGGTGTGCCAGGTGTCCCAACTCCGACGGCAGCTCCCCGCGTAGCCGGTTGCCGTGGAGCACCAACTCCGTCACCCGGCCGCTGTCGTCCGTGGTGACGCCGTGCCATTCGCCGAGGGGCGCCTCGCCGAGCCAGTTGGCGTTGTTCGTCCAATTCGGTCCGTCGGTGGCGTGGTAGAACGCGACCAGCACCTCGCGGTCCGAGATTGGTTGGGCCGTGGGCGCCGCGGGCGTCGACTGGACGGGCGCGCGCTCGGGGGCCGTGCAAAATGACAGACCGGTTTCGCGAAAGTCATTGACGCGTACCTTCCCCAGTTCGAGCGGGATGCACCCGGTGAACTGGTTGTCGCCGGCGAGGTGAAGCGTGACCAGATTCGCAAGCCTGCCGAGCTCGAATGGGAATTCCCCGCCAAGCTGGTTGTAGCCGAGATTCAGCCATTGCAGGTTCGCAAGGCGGCCCAGCGCGGCCGGGATCGCACCTTGCAACTGGTTGAAGCCGAGCGACAGCCACTGCAGATTTGCGAGCTGGCCCAACTCAGGTGGGATTTCCCCGCTCAGCTCGTTGTCCGTGAGATCGAGGAGCTGAAGGCTGCTGAGACGGCCCAGCTCGGACGGGATGGTCCCACTGAGCTGGTTTTGGCTGGCTTCGAGCACCGTGAGGGCTGCCAGATCTCCCAACTCCGGCGGAATTCGCCCTCCGAGCTGGTTTTTGCCGAGCGTCAGGTGCCTCAACGTTTGGAGGCGGCTCAACTCAACCGGGATGGTCCCGCTGAACTGGTTCTGGCGGAGGTCGAGCAGCACGAGAGCCGCGAGATCGCCAAGCTCCGGCGGAATCTCCCCGCCTACCTGGTTACTTGCGAGCGACAGCACCTGAAGCCTGGCAAGGCGTGCCAACTCGACCGGAATCTCGCCGCTCAGCTGGTTCTCATCAAGCACCAGCCCTTCGAGATTGGCAAGTCGGCTCAGCTCCGGCGGAATCGTCCCGGTCAACTGGTTGTCGCTGAGCACCAACTCTTCGAGATTGGCCAGGCGGCCCAGCTCGGGCGGAATCGCCCCTCGCAGGTGGTTGCCATGCAGGTGCAGTTGCTTCAGCTTGGTCAGCGCGCCCAAGTCGGGCGGAATCGTCCCGCTCAATTGGTTCTCATGGAGCAGCAGCACTTCGAGGCTGGCCAGCCCACGCAGCTCAGGTGGGATTGGCCCGCTGAGCTGGTTGGTGCTCAGCCCGAGGAATAAGAGGCCGGAAAGGCTACCCAGCACGGGTGGGAGCTCCCCTTGCAGCTGGTTGTCGACCAGCCAGACTTCCGTGACCCGGCCGGCGGCGTTCGCGGTGACGCCGTGCCACTCGTTGAGCGGGGCGTCGCTCAGCCAGTTGGTGGTGTTGGTCCAGTTGGGGCCGTCGGTCGCGTGGTAGAGCGCGACGAGCACCGCGCGGTCGGCGTCGGGAGTGTCGGCTGGGACCGGCGCCGCGTCGGGGGCAGGACTGGGAGCGGGTGTCGGCGTGGCGGCCGGCGTTGGGGTCGGGTCGGGCGCAGGCGTCGGCGCCGCCGTGGGGGTAGGGGTTGGCTGAGGCGTCGGTGTGGGCGAAGGCGCGACCGTCGATGCAGCCGTTGGGTCCGGCGCAGGCGAAGGCGCGACGGTGGCCGTGAGCGTAGCCACGACCGCTGGCGCCGGTGTTGGCGTTGGGGTGGGCGAGGGCGCCTCCGCCGCAACTGGCGTTGGCGCCGGATCCGCCGGCTCGGACTGGTCGGCGGGGACGTCGCCGCAAGCTGCCGCGGCCAGCGCAAGGCCAACCAGGAGTGACAGCGCGGCCGTGCGAACGGTCGCGGGCAATCCCTTAACGGCGCCGCGCGCGCCGTCAGGCACTCGCCGACCCAGGACCATGGCGACAGGTTGACACAGGCTGGCGTGGTTGAAGTCCTTCCGCGGGCCACGCCAGAGCATCGAGCGGCGTCAACCGTGCGCGATCAACCCTGGCTCCAGCAACCCGCCGACGCGCCTGACCATGCGCACGAAATTCAATTGGTTCGGCAGAACGGCAGGCCCAGCCCAGTGAGATCGCCAAAGACGAGATCAAGCAAACCGTCGGGAATGCACCCGGTGAATCGGTTACCGGCGAGTTGCACCCAGTCGAGATGGGCAAGGTCTCCCAATCCAGGTGGAATCTCGCCGCTGAGCTGATTTCCCTCGAGCAACAGACTCTTCAGGTTGGCGAGGTTCCCGAGCTCGGCGGGGATCGGCCCCTGCAATTCGTTGAACGACAGGCTCAGCTTGGTCAGATTGCTGAGTCGGCCCAACGCCGGCGGAATCATTCCGCTGAACTCGTTCGCCAACAGCACGAGCTGCTCGAGATTGACGAGATCACCTAATTCCGGCGGGATCGCACCGCTCAGGCGGTTATTCGCCAGATCCAGCACGGTGAGATTGGCGAGGCCGCCCAACGCGGGTGGGAGGTGACCACTTAAGGCGTTGTTGCCGAGCCGCAGCTCTTTCAACTTGGCGAGGTTGCCGAGCTCGGGCGGGATTCCGCCGCGCAGCTGGTTGTCGCCGAGGTCCAGCACGGTGAGACCGGCGAGGCCGCCCAGCGCAGGAAGGATGTAGCCACGCAGCTGGTTATCTTCGAGTTGCAGTTTTGAGACCCGGCCGCCGTTGGTGTCGACGCCGTGCCAGTCGCTGAGCGGCGCGTCGCTGAGCCAGCTGGTGCTGGTCGTCCAGTTGGGGCCGTCGGCGGCGTGGTAGAAGGCGACCAGCACGTCGCGGTCGGTGGCGGGCTGGCGGTTGGCGGTTTCACCGCGCGCCGATTCGGTCGTCCCGCAAAACGGCAGGCCAAGCGTGACAAGGTCGCTGTCCTCGACCTGCCGCAATGCCTCGGGGATGCACCCGGTCAGTTGATTGCCACCGCTGAGCCTGAGCCACTGCAGGTTGGCCAGGCGGCCCAACTCGGGAGGAATTTCGCCGCTGAGATGGTTTCGAGCGAGTCCCAGCTCTTGCAGCTTGGAGAGGTTGCCCAACTCGGGGGGGATCGCCCCTTGCAGCTGGTTGTCCCAGAGCGCCAGCACCCGGAGTTGGGAGAGGTCGCCCAACTCGGGCGGAATCGTCCCTTGGAGCTGGTTGTCTAAGAGCCCCAGCACTCGCAGATTGTCGAGGCTGCCCAGCGCGGGAGGAATGGTCCCACCCAACCGGTTGTGCATGAGGAGCAGTTCTCTGAGGTGCGTGAGAAAGCTCAATTCGCGGGGAATCGCCCCACTCAACGCGTTGTAGTAGAGCCACAAATGCCGCAGCTTGGCGAGGTGGCCCAGCTCAGGCGGGATCTCCCCAGTCAACTGGTTGGACTCGAGGCTCAATATCTCCAGTTGTGACAGCTCGCCCAACTGCGACGGAAGCTCCCCCCGCAGCCCGTTCTGCCCGAGTCGCAGCTCGGTTACTCGACCGCTGTCGTTCGTGACAACGCCGTGCCACGCGCGGAGCGGCGCGTCGCTCAGCCAGTTGGCGTTGTTGGTCCAGTTAGGACCGCCGGTCGCGTGGTAGAGCGCAACCAGAACGTCTCGGTCCGAACTGGGCTGGGGCGTGGGCGTGGGTGTAGGCGTCGGCGTCGGTGTAGGCGTGGGCGTTGCGGTCGGCCGAGGCACCGGGGTAGGCGTGGGTGTTGGGGCCGGCGAGGGGGTTGGCTGGGTCGCTGCCGCCGGGGTCGTGTTTTGGCGACTTTGGTTTCCGCCAGATTCGCAGAATGGCAGCCCGAGCGACTCGAGATCGCCCTCGACGTTTCGCACTTCTTCCGGGACGCAGCCCGTGAATTGGTTGCCGCCACTCAGGCTCACGTATGCCCGACCGGCAAGATTGCCCATCTCCGGCGGGATGGCGCCTGTCAACGAGTTGCGATGGAGCAGCAGCCGTACCAGCCGCGGGAGGCTGCCAAGCTCGGGCGGAATTAGTCCAGTCAAGTTGTTGTCATTGAGAAACAGCCTGCTCACGCTGGCGAGCCCGCCGAGCTCGGGCGGAATGGGTCCGGAAAGCTCGTTGTGATTGAGCGCCAACTCCAGCAGGTTGGAGAGACGCCCCAACTCGGCTGGAATGGGGCCGCTCAGCTTGTTCGCGTTGAGACGCAACTGCCTGAGTCCGGACAGGTTGCCCAGCTCGGGCGGAATCTCGCCGCTGAGCCAGTTGCTCTCGAGCGCCAGAAAGGTCAGCTTTTCGAGGTTACCCAGTTCGGGCGGTATCGGGCCGGTGAGCTGGTTGCCTCTGAGCACCAGGTGCAAAAGGCTGGCGAGGCCGCCCAGTTCGGGCGGTATCGTGCCGCTGAGCTGGTTGTTTTCGAGCAAGAGCGATTCCAGGTGGGCCAGGCGGCCAAGCTCGGGCGGTATGCCTCCGCTCAACTCGTTGCCCCCGAGAACCAGCCCCTCCAAGCCGGCAAGATTGCCCAGCTCGGCTGGTATGGCCCCCTGCAAGAAGTTGCCCCAGAGCGCAAGCCACTCAAGTTTGGACAGCTGGCCCAGTTCGGCCGGAATCGCACCTCGCAGCCGGTTCTCCCCGAGCAGCAGCTTGGTGACCCGCCCGTCGTCGTCGTCCGTCGTTACGCCGTGCCAGGTGAAGAGCGGCGCGTCGCTGAGCCAGTTGGTGTTGTTCGCCCAGTTGGGTCCGTCGGTCGCGTGGTAGAAGGCAATCAGCGCGTTGCGGTCGGAGGCGGGTGAATCGACCGAGGCTGGCGCCGCCTCCCTCACCGGACTCGGCGCGGGCGCGGCGGTTGGGGTCGGACTCGGCGTCGGCGTCGCTTCGGGCGTGGGCGTGGGGCTCGGGACTAGAGGACTGGGCGCGGGCGTCGCTTCCGGCGCGTCGGTCGCATCGCCGCAGGCCGCCAGGGCCAGCGCAAGGACGAATGCGAGCGCAGCCGCGCGAATGGTCAGCGGCAATCCCGCCGCGGCGCCGCGCGCGTCGTGAAATCCTCGGCGACGTAGGACCATGGCGACAGACTGACACAGACGCGTTGCGCCGCGATCTTGCGCGCGCCACGCCAATGCACCCCAGCTGAACCGGACCCCGCGGCCGAACGCTACGCTGGGGCGTCGCACGCACCCTTTCCGAGGCGCCATGTTTCTCGCCTATGCCCCTGATCGGATCGCCAAGGACATTGGCGACGATCGCCAGCTCTTCCTCGACGACGACGTGGTCGCGGTGGTCAAGAACGTCACCCGCCGCTTCCACCACCCGGTCAAGCATCCCGCCAACCCGGTGATCGAGAACGACCAGCCGTGGGAAGTGGTGCCTTACTTCCGCAGCTGCTCGTTCAATGTCCTGCAGGATCCGGAGGATGGGCTTTTCAAGTGCTGGTACGAGGATTATCCGAACTACTGGGGCAGCAAGGGCGTGCCGCGGCTCGGGAGCCGCATCTACTACGCCCAGTCGACGGACGGGATCACCTGGGAGAAGCCGCTGCTGGGGCGCCACACGATCGACGGCCAGGACACGAACACGCTCATCGTGTCGCCGGACGCCAACGACGAGTCCACCCTGTTCCCGTCGATCATGCTGGACCCGATCGAGACGGACCACAGCCGCCGGTTCAAGAAGGTCCACGTCTATCGCGTCGGCAGGCGCGGGATGGGGCTGGGCCTGGCGATGTCGGGCAACGGCCTCGATTGGACCCGGCATCCCGCCAACCCGATCATCCCGGAGTGGGCAGCGGACTGCCAGGTGCTGACGTACGACTCGATCGACGAGAAGTATGTGCTCTGGGGACGCTACGGCGACTCCGCGGGCGAGGCCTGGCACCCCGAGTTCGACCACTGGTTCGCCCCGGTGTGGCCGAGCCAGCCCGAGGGTGTGTGGGGCACGCGCCGCCGGGTCTGGCGGCAGGAAAGCCAGGACCTGGTCAACTGGTCGACAGCGGAGCTGATCTTCGAACCGGGTCCGGCGGACAACCTGGACGATGGGCACTACAGCTTCGTGCCCTGGCGCGCGGGCGAAATGCACCTGGGCATCCTCAACATGCTGCACACGGTGGACGACACGCTGGACATGTACCTGCACTACAGCCGCGACGGACACCAGTGGCATCGGTTTAACGATCACCGGCCGTTCATTCCCCGCGGTCCCGAAGGGTCCTACGACGCGCTGGACAACGAGACGACGGTGCAGCCGCTCGTGGTGGGGGATGAGCTGTGGTTCTACTACGGCGGCAACAACATTCATCACGACTGGTGGATCATCGGCAGCGGACAGGGTCTGGACGTGCCGGAGGTCCACGACCCGAGTATCGCGGCCAATGGCCACCACCTGTGCCTGGCCACGCTGCGCTACGACGGCTACGTGTCGCTGGACGCCACGGTGCGCGAGGGCTACGTGGAGACCAAGCCGGTGCGGCCGACGGGCGGTCAGCTCTTCATCAACGCCCGCTGCGAGCCCGGCGGCTACATCGAAGCCGAGGTGATGGACCCGTACAACGGCGTGTGGCCGGGCTTCGAGCGCTCCACCTGCCGGCGGTTCGAGGGCGACAGCATCCGCCACAACCTCACCTGGACGGGCGGCGCGCCCGGCGACCTGCGGGGGGGCCTCAAGCTGCGCTTCCACCTGCGAGGGGCCGAGCTGTATAGCTTCCGGTTTGGGAGCGAGTGACTAGAGTGGTTATCTCGGGTGCAATCGAACCGTGCGCCCCGGGCTTGAACCTGGATTCCGGCTTCCGCCGGAATGACGAGGACTGGAGAACGGCATGACGGAACGAGAGCTCGGGACCACGGGCGCACGCGTGAGCAGCCTCTGCATGGGGTGCTGGGAAATCGGCGGCTTGTCGTGGGGACCGATGGCGTCGCTGGACGCGGTGGCATTGGTCCGCGCGGCGTTCGACGCGGGGATTACGACTTTCGATACCGCCGAGCAGTACGGCGGCGGGCGCAGCGAAACCGTGCTGGGCAAGGCGCTGGAAGGCGTGCGCGGCGAGACGGTCCTCGTGACGAAGGTCGGCTATCTGCCCGGCAGCGACGGCGCGCAGGATCTGCATCTCGACTTTGAGCCCCAGGACTTCTCCCCAGCACGGATTCAGCAGGCGTGCGAGCTGTCCCTGCGGCGTTTGCGCACGTCGTACATCGACGCGCTGCTGCTGCACGACCCGCCGTTGCAGATCGTGCGGCAACCGGAACCGTTCGAGGCGCTGCGGCGTTTGCAGCAGGCGGGCAAGATTCGCTGGTGGGGCGTGTCGGCGTCACCGTTGGCGGCGGCGGAGGCTATCCGGCTCTGGGACGCCCCGGTCGTCGAGTCCCCGTTCCATCTCGCGGACGACAGCGTGGCCCGTCACGTGCTGCCGCTGGCCGCCGAGCGCGGCACCGGCGTTCTGGCAAGGTCGCCGTTCGGCAGCGGCATCCTCATGCTCGACGAGGCGGGCATCGACCGCCTGCCGGTCACCGACTGGCGCCGCCGCCAGACCTTCCGCGATCGAGTCCGAGAATTGACCGGTCTGCGCGCACGCTTGAACGCGATGGCGGACTCACGCGACGAGCCCGCGCACGAGACGGCCATTCGCTACGTGCTCGGTCACGAGGCGGTGTCGTGCTCCATCGTGGGCATTTCGAGCGAGCAGGACATCCAACGCAACGCGCCCGCCGGCGACCCGCCGCACCTGAGCGCCAAGGAGATCGCGGAGCTCAAGGGTGGCTAGTTAGAAGTCCGTTCGCCCCTTCGGTGGACTCAGGGCAGGCTCTGAGCTTGTCGAAGGGCGCCGTTCATGGTTCGACGGGCTCACCACGAACGGCTTGCTGGCGCTTCGGACGGAGCCTGTCTATCGGCCGTGCTCGGCCCGGAACCGGCGGAATAGCCCGTCGATGTCCACGTCGTCCGGGCCGCCGTCGTGGGCCACGAACCGCGCGCCCAAGGTGAAGGACTCGCCCGGGTCCAGCGTCATGGCCGCGTGCCGCCACGGTCCCACGTAGACCGGGCCGTAGTCGCGGGTGAACCAGGGCGTGTCCGCGACCTCGGGATAGGGAAAGATGGCGACGCCGGCGACATGGTCGTGCGTCACCGCACCGGAGTAGTCCACCCAGTCCGCGTGGGTGTCGAACGTCGCGGCCTCGTTGCGGGCGCCCGTGGCGCTGCGGATTTCGCCGCCGTCGAGCACGTCGATCTGGTCGGCGATGCGCAGCGCCAACCCCGCGTCCTTGTCCTGCCCGAACTCCACTGGGGCGTCCGGCGCGGAGAGGGTGGAGGTCACATCCACGGCCACATGCCCGGCCCAAAGACGCACGCCGGTGCGACGCCGCTCATGCAGCACCAGGCCGTCGCCGCCTTCGACCCACTCGATGCGCTGGTCGAAGGTGACGCCGTCCGCACAGATGTCGGTGCGCATGTCCCGAACCAGGATCCGGGGCGGCGGAAAGATGCCCAGCGTCTCGGGGGCCCAGAAGTTGAGGCCGTTGACATCCGTGTGCCCGATCCAAAGCGACAGATGGTGCGGGTGGTCCGCCGGCCCGGCCTGCGTGACCACGTGGCCCTGCACGGTGCGCACCGGAAAGACGTAGGGCCGGTAGAGCCCCTGCTGCACCGCCGCCAGGTAGCGCCCGTCGGCGAACACCTTCAGCTGGCGCTGGCGCTCGAATACCTCGTATCTGGGCATGGCCGTCCTGATTGCGTCGGTCGATTGCGAGGCAGTCTACGCAAGTGGGCGCGACCGGTCTGACAACGACGCCACCAGTCCCACGCAGTCCAGATCGACCACCGCGTCGGCGATGCGTTCCGCCAGGACGTCGAAGACCGACCAGCCGGCCGCGCCTTCGGGCAGGACCCGCGTGGTGAGCACGACGATGCGCGAGAGCACGTCTGCCATTGCGAGGCGGTAGTCGGTCAGGCACTGCTCGGCGGTGTAGCCGGTCACGCCGCCACGCGTCAGCGCCTGACGATAGGCGCGCAACGTGTCCATTTCCAGACTGCGCCGCGTGTCGCGGTCCGTTGCCGACACCAGGAAATAGGCCACGTCCATCAGGCCCGGGCCGCGGAGCATCACCTGCCAGTCGACAAATGCCGCCGGAGCGCCGGCGCCATCCGTCTCAAACATCACGTTGTCGGGGCGGAAGTCGCCGTGCAGCAGGGTCGGGGGCGCCTGGGACAAGGCGCGGCGCACGATGTCGAGGCCATCGAGCAGCGGCGGACCGATGCTGGTGCACAGGTTGGGCAAGCGGCCCTGGTATCGCTCCACGAACTCCGGCCAGGCCTCACGGCAGATGGAATGGCGCGTGGCGGTCAGCTCGTCGAAGACTGGAATCCAGTCGAGGGAGGAAAGCGCCGGGCTGTCCCACCAGGCGGCGTGCATTCCGGCCACGCAGGCGACGGCCGACTGGACCTGCTCCGGCGAGCACCCCGCGGCCGGATCGCCGGCGCGGGCCGGGGCGAGGTCTTCCAGCAGCAGCACGTAGCGCTCGCCGTCGTGGGCCGCGACGTGCAGCGTGGCGGTGGGCACGCCGGCGCGATCGGATAGCTCGCGGTAGAAGCGGATTTCGCGGGAGGCCGCGCCGATGCGCCGGATCAGCTCGCGGGTGATGGCGTTGGGGCTGTGCAGCTTGACGATGAAGCTGGGCGGCGCGCCGTGCGCCTCGCCGTCGTAGGTCGCGCGCAGACGCCGCAGCTGCCCGGCGAAGCCCTGGCTGCCGCCGAGTGGCTCGACCTGGACGGACGCGACCGCTCCACCGGTGAGCGCGCCGCTCGACCGCAGCGCGTGCGTGAGCCAGGCAGCGTCGATGGCCGCCGCGTCGGCGGGAATGTCAGGCATGGGCGGGTGCTTGGGGGAATGCTCCAAGGATTCACCAATCATGCCTGCCGAGGTCTGGCCGGACCGAAGGGCGGTGATCGCCAAGCCCCGACATTTCCGCGGAGGTAGACCTTCGCCAAGTCCGGTCGGACCAAGGATGATCGCAGCAATCCCTCGCGCCCCTTGGTTCAGTGAAGGGTGGATTCCCGCCTTCGCGGGAATGACGAATGGGTGCGCGAGTGTCTCCGGAGGCGTGCATCCAGGCTCGCCTCGCTCGTCGCGAACAGAGTTTGCTGCACGTTGGCACCCGGCAGGCGACTACACTCCGGTCGCACCGCCAGAACAAGCAACCTGCGGGGCCGCTCCTCATGCCTAACCACGCCTTCACCTATAGCCTCGTGGTCAACGAGGTCAGCGACGACCTTGAGCAGTCCATGTCGTTTGCTCGGACCCACGGTATGTCGGCCCTCGAGCTGGACACGGTGTGGGGCGTGCCCATCGAGACGGCCGACGCCGAAGACCACGCGCGCGTCCGCGACGCCCTGCAACGCACGGGACTGGAACCGGCCATGGTGCTGTCACCCGCCTTCAAGGTCCTGCGGCTGGCCGACGCCGATCCCGACGACATCGCGTCGCTTTCCGGATGGCGCGAGCACCTGAGCGAGCTCGAAGCGGCGATGGACTTTGCCGCGGCCATCGGCTGTCCGCGCGTGCGGCTATTTACCGGTCGTCGCGACGTGGGCGGCGACAACCCCAGTCCCCGCCTGCCCGACGGGGGAGGTCTGCCCACCGAGCGTCTGGCGGCGATCCGCGCGATCCTGCTGGATGCGGCGCGACGCGCCGAAGACCGCGGGCTCACGCTGTGCGTGGAGAACGTGCGGAGCTGCTTCGGCAACACGGGCCTCAACACGGCGGCGATTCTGGCGGCCGTCGACGATCCGGCCGTGCGCGCCATCTGGGACCCGGCCAACGACTTCGTCAGCGGCGGGGAAGACTTTCGCCCGGGATACGAAGCGGTCAAGCCCTGGATGGTCCACGTCCACGCCAAGGACGCCACCGAGGTTGATCCCGCCACTGGGCTCACGGCATGGACCGCCATCGGCCAGGGCGACCTGGACTGGCCGGCGCAGATGCGCGCCTTGATCGACGACGGCTACGGCGGCCACATCAGCCTGGAAACCCATTGGCACCCGGACGGCCGCAACCGCGCGCAGAACTCCCACGACTCCTTCATGGGCCTGCGCCGAGCGATTCAAGAGGCCGAGGCTGGGTTGCCTTCGGCTTGATGGGAGCCAGTCCGGTCCCCTCTCCCTGGAAAGAGGGCAAGGGTGAGTGGATGACCGGTCTCAGTCCCGCGCGCAAGCGCACAGAGATTCGGATAATGGCCGCAGCGCGTCGCCGCGACCCGGCGGATCCGACCACTGCGATCGACCTGAGAGGGACGTGGCCGAAGAACGCTTCGTGCTGGAGAGGATGGCGCCCGCTCCATGACTACCGCCGCCCTGCCCGCTGAGACCGCCGCGCGTCTGGATATGCGCCAGATGGCGCAGTTCGTGATGGACGGCTTCATCGAGTTTGACGACCTGGTGCCGGAGGACCTCAACGCCGCGGTCCACGAGGAGCAGCTTCGCGCGCCTCGCGACGCCACCTGGGATCCCAAGATTCCCGACGCGTTCCTGGACACCTCGCCCGCCTCCCAGACCGTGCTGGAGCTGCCGCGCGTGAAGGCGATTCTCGCCACGCTGCTCGGCCCGTCCTACATCCACGACTGCTCCTTCCTGCACATCACCCCGGCAAACCAGCGAAGCTCACAGACCTGGCACGTCGACCACGACCGCGACGGCCGGCGGCTGACGCGTGAGGACTTCTACCGCTTCAACATCCTGATCGCCTATTTCTCCCACGACGTGCCGCGCGAGATGGGCCCCACGCTGATCCTGCCGGGGTCGCACCTGCGCCAGGTGGGCCACGACATCTCGCGCTACCGCAACATCGCCGGACAGCAGCATCTGGCCGGTCCCGGCGGGCGCATCGCCTTTCTGCACGACGCGCTGTGGCACTGCGCCCAACCGAACCTCACCGACCAGCCGCGATTCATGTTCAAGGTGCGCTATCACTCCGCCGAGCCGCAGGGTGGGCACTTCGACGCCACCGGTTGGGACAGCCTCGAGATGTGGCGCCTGTTCCGGGACAACGTGAATCGTCACGCCTGGCAAGGCTCCGCCTGCGATCGCATCGCCGCCCTGCGTGACGACTGGTGGCGCTACCTTTGTGGGGCCGATTCAGAGAGCGTAGCGGCGTAGGCGGCCAGGTCAGCCGGTCGCTCGCCGCGTCCGCAGCCGCGCGCGAATGCACAAAGATTTGGATAATGGCCCCGGCGCGTTGCCGCGATTTGCCGGATCCGACCACGCGGATCGACCTGAGGGGGACATGGCCGAGGAACGCCAGCAAATCCTCATCCTGCATGCGAACAGTCTCAACCTCACCGCGCCGGTGGTGGCCTGGGCGCTGTTCGACGGCACGCGGCCCAAAGACGATCAAATGAAGACCGGCGACGCGGACGAGCCGCCCTATGCCAGCGTGGTGGACGCCATGCGCGACGGCTGGCGCGTCATGCAGCTACCCCAACCGCCTGGCGAAATTGATCCCGGTTACCTGGACCATGAATTCGTGCTGGAGAGGATGGTGCCCGCCCCATGACTACCGCCGCCACGCCCGCCGAGACCGCCCCGCGTCTGGATATGCGCCAGATGGCCCAGTTCGTCATGGACGGTTTCATCGAGTTCGACGACCTGGTGCCGGAGGACCTCAACGCCGCCGTCCACGAGGAGCAGCTGCGCGCGCCCACCGACGCCCGCTGGGAGCCCAAGATTCCCGACGCGTTCCTGGACACCTCCCCCTCCACGCAGGCCGTGCTCGAGCTGCCGCGCGTGAAGGCGGTGCTCGCCACGCTGCTCGGCCCGTCCTACATCCACGACCACTCCTATCTGCACATCACGCCCGCGGGCCAGCGAAGCGCCCAGTCCTGGCACGTCGATCACGACCGCGACGGGCGGCGGCTGACTCGCGAGGACTTCTACCGCTTCAACATCCTGATCGCCTACTTCACCCACGACGTGCCGCGTGAAATGGGCCCCACGCTGATCCTGCCGGGGTCGCACCTGCGCCAGGTGGGCCACGACATCTCGCGCTATCGCAACATCGCCGGACAGAAGCACCTCTCCGGTCCCGGCGGGCGCATCGCCTTTATCCACGACGCGGTCTGGCACTGCGCCCAGCCGAATCTCACCGACCAGCCGCGCTTCATGTTCAAGGTGCGCTATCACCCGGCCGAAGCGCAGCGCGGGCACTTCGACGCGACTGGTTGGGACAGCCTGGACATGTGGCGCCTATTTCGCGACAACGTGAACCGCCACGCCTGGCAAGGCTCCGCCAGCGACCAGGTCGCCGCCGTCCGCGACGACTGGTGGCGCTACCTCTGCGGGGCGGACGCCGAGGATGTAGCCGCGTAGGGGGCGAGATCAGCCGGTTGGTGGCCGCTTTCGCAGCCGCGCGACGACTTCGCCGGCGGGCTGAACCTCGCCGGACGCAATCTGCCGCTCGCCCAAAGCCAGAATCTTGAGCAGCGCCAGCGTCTCTTGCATTTGTCTGTCGCTGATTCACCTGGTCGGGTCGGATTGCTGCACGGCCCGCCTCCTTTCGGACCAAACGTAGACCAGATTTTGCTTCGATCACACGGCGGTCAAGCACGCGGCGGATCGCGCGGTGTATGGTCGAAGCGGCGTGCACGTTGCTCGGGAGTCCGTGCCGGTCGCGATAGGCCGGGCCGGTCGCTATGGTCGCCTGCATGAGTCAAGTGCCCGCGGATCTGACGTTTCGACCGGTTGAGGCGGCGACCTGGGGGGACTTGGAGCGGCTGTTCGAGTCGCGGGGCGGACCGTCCTATTGCTGGTGCATGCCGTATCGGGCGACGCCGGAGGAGAACCGGAACCTCAACCGCGAAACGCGGAAGGAAGGCATGCAGGCGCGGGTGATGGCGGGCGTGCCGGTGGGTCTGCTGGCCTATGCCGGCGGCGAACCCATTGGCTGGTGCTCGATCGCGCCGCGTCCCACGTTTCCCCGGCCCAACACATCGGCGGTCCCAGGCGCGGCGCGCGCCGACGATCCGTCGGTCTGGTCACTGACATGCTTCTTCGTGCCGCGGAGATTGCGCGGCTGCGGCCTGGTGTCGCGTCTGCTTCAGGCCGCGCTGGACTATGCCCACGAGCAGGGCGCGGCGGCGGTTGAGGCCTATCCGGTCGATCCCGACTCGCCGAGCTACCGCTTTGGCGGGCTCCGGCCCATGTTCCGGGCCGTTGGCGCGCGCGAGCTGGGTCCGCTGGGACGTCGGCGGCATGTTGTGCGGGTCGAGCTCGCGGGCGAATCCCCCTCACCCCAAACCTCTCCCGCGGTGGGGAGAGGGGGTTCCGACGACCTGCTCGACTGAGGGTCGACAACACAAAGTGAGGTGGAATCCCGGGCTGCGCGCAGCCCGGGCCACCGAACAGGCCGGGCGGCCACAGGGGCCGCCCCTACGCCGAGCGGACCGGCACGCGGCGAGTTGTGCATCCGCCCTGATATGGGAGCCTATCCGCCGTTATGGGATACCTCGTAGCAGCCGTGGCGCTGGCGGTGTCGTTTGGGCTGATTCAGCGCGCGGCGCAGCGACGGCGCGGGCACTACTTTTACGTGTCCGTCACCAACTACGCCGTCGCCACGCTGGTGGCGCTGGTGTGGGTGGCCGCACGGGGCGGCTGGGAGGCGTCGGCGCTGGCCTATTGGGTGGGCGCGCTCAACGGCGTCGGATTCGCCGTGCTCTTCGTGCTGCAGTACTTCATGCTCGGGCAGCGGGGCGTGGGCGTCACCTTCGCGCTCGGCTCACTGTCGCTGCTGGCCCCGATCAGCGTGTCACTGGTGGTGTTCGGGGAGCCGGCCGAAGCGATCACGCTGGTCGGCATCGCGCTGCTGGTAATTGCCGCGCCCCTGATCGCCTATCGCCGCATGCCCATGCTGCCGGCGGTGAGGGTGGGCCTCTATTGGGCGGTGGTCGCCGGTCTGCTGGGATTCACCGCGGGCACGCTGATCTCGTGGAAGGTCATCAGCGAAGTCACGCCCAGCGCCGACCGCGACGCGTTCGTACTGGCGACGTTCGCCGGCGCGACGGTGACGGCGGGCGTGACGCTTGCCATCCGACGCTGGAGCGAGGGTCCGGGTCCGCCGTTGCGTCGGCAGGGTCAGGCGGGCGCGCCGGCGTGGATTCCGCTGCCGATCGTGATGGGCGTCGGCCTGGGGCTGTGCAACGTGGTGCAGCTTTGGGTGTTTCTCGCCGCCCTGCGCGAGGTGCCGGGGGCGGTGGCTTTTCCAGTGCACAGCGCGGGCACGGTGCTCGTCATCACGGTGGCCGGTTGGATCGTCTGGCGCGAACGGCACGGGCCGGTGACGTTGCTGGGCATCGCGGCGGCGCTGGCGGGGCTGGTATTAGTCAACCTCTGAGCTGTGCGTGGAATCTCCTCACTCCCGGATCGTGTCAGGGTCAGGCTCTAGCCCCCTCCCCTGGGAAACCATCGAATAGTGAGGTAGGGGCGGGACTGAGACCCGCCCGACACCAAGCATTTGGCGCGCATTCAGGTTTGGTGAGGGTAGATTCCCGCCTTCGCGGGAATGACGGAGGGGCTACGCAAATTCCTCCCTGGGGAGAGGGGACCGGATGCCCGGGTGCTGGCGCTCGCCCTCAGCCAGCTTTTCGGTAGCCGGATCTCGTGAGCGCCAGGTCGAGGTCGGCGTCGCTTTCGGTCCCGGCTGAGACCGTGCCTGCCTCGACCGCGAATCCCAGCGACTCGAACATGCGCCGGCTGCGGACGTTTTCCGCGTCGACGCAGGCGTAGATCACGTCCACGCCCTCGCGGCGGAATCCGAAATCGAGCAGCAGGCCCACGGCCTCGCGGCCTAGCCCCTGTCCCCACAGGGCGGGGACTCCAATGGCGATGTCGATGCGCCGCACGTCCTCGTCCGGATGACGCGCCGCCAGCCGCTCCAGGTTCATGCACTGCAACCAGCACTCGCCGATGGGCTCGCCGTCCGCCTCCATGAGAAAGCAGTGCGCGTTGACCGAGATCGCGCGGTAGATGCGCTGCACCTCGTCCAGCGTGCGTGACTCAATCTCGTCGCCCTCGGCCCACGCCAGCACCTCGGGATCGTTGTTCCAGGCCAGCAGCGGCGTCCAGTCGCCCTCGGTCAGCGGCCGCAGCAGCAGTCGTGGTCCGCGCAGCGTGACGTCATGCGCCCGAAGCGTCGCCGGAGGATGCGTCAATGCCCGGCGGTGCTCGTCTGTCGTGGCGTGAGCGTCGCTGCACATGCGGGCGGGCCTATACTTCGCCCGGTTGGGCCGCAAGCTGGCGAGTCTCCCATGAAGCTGCGCAACGTCAACACCACCGACATCGCCGCCGCCATCGAGGCGGGCGCGCGGACGATGGCGAGCGTGTTCAACGCGGACGACGACGACATCCCGTTCTTTGGCTCCCAAGTGTGGCCCGACCCGCGCCTGGCGTTCAGTTCGGTGCACTCCGAGGGCCACGTTCCGGGGCGACACCTCAACGCGCTGCTGACGGCGGAGTCCCTGGGGTTCCCCATCGACGAGGCGGCAGTCGAGAAGCACGCGCGGGCGGCGTTCTTTTCGTATAGCGGTTCGGTGCCGTTGCCGCTCAACCGCGAGCGCGTCGACGGTCCGCTGGTGAACTTTCGTCCACACAACGTGCGCGAAGGCTTCCACGCGCTCTACGCCTTGGCGCGCTTCCGAGACTCGGTCCAAGCGCGCGATGTGGCGGAGGCGAGCATTGGGGCCATCAACGAGCTGTGGGATCCCGATCGCGACTGGGACTACGAAGGCGCCGCGCGCGCGCACGGCATCGACGTCAAAGTCGAGACCACCTTCATCCGCGGGGTGGGGCGCGCCATCGGTCCGCTGGTCAAGTACTACCGTGCGACCGGCTACGGCCCGGCCCTGGAGCTGGCCATCCGGCTCAAGGACAAGGCCGTGGCGGACCACTTCACGGCCGACGGCAGCTACTCCACCGAACGTTTCGGTCCGCACACCCACTCCACCACCTGCGTCATGTCCTCGCTGGCGCAGCTGGCCGATCTGATGAACGACGCGCCGTTGATGGGGCGCGTGCGGACGTTCTACAGCCGCGGGCTGTGGGAGATCCGCGACGAGCTTGGCTGGGTCATCGAGAGCAGCCTGCCGGACGCTGAGCCAGATTTTGGCGAGGTCAACAACACCGGCGACATCCTGGAAACGGCCCTGATTCTGGGTCGCTGGGGCTACCCTGACGCCTTCGACGACGCCGAGCGCATCCTGCGCGGGCACTTGCTGCCCAGCCAGCTCCGCGACGTGTCATGGATTCGCGAGCCGTCCGAACCGGGCGGCGGCGATGGCCGCCGCGACGTGGCCCGGCGTCACCTGGGAGCATTCGGCTTTCCCGCGCCCTACGGGCACCGGCCGGTCGAGGCCACCCGCATTTCGTTCAACATGGACATCGTGGGCGGCGCCGTGGCGTCGCTCTGTGAGGCCTACCGCGACGTGACCCGACACGACGCCGCGGGTCACTGGGTCAATCTGCTATTCGACCACCACACCGAGGAGATCGAGGTCGAGTCGCCGTATCCCAGCGGCGTGCTCGGCATCACCGTCAAGTGGCCCGGACCGCTCTTCGTGCGTATCCCCGCCTGGGCGGACATCGACGATGTCGTGGTTGAGGGCGCGGTCGCAGCCACGCCGCGCACGGGGCGCTATCTCATGGTGCCCGAGCCGCCATACGGCCGCCGTATCACGTTCAGGCTCGATCCGCCGACGAGCGAGATGGTTCTGCGGCACCGCACGCGCGACATTCGGGTCAGGCTTCGCGGCGACGCGGTCGAGGCCATGGACAACTTTGGCCAGGACCTGACGTTTTTCGATCCGATCGACTAGCCGGGCCGGACGGTTTCGCGGAACTCCCGCACGATCCGACGCCGCCGCGCGCGCATGGCCAGGTCGAGATTCGGAGCGTCGGCAGCGGCGGCGAACGCGGCGATGATCTCGCACATGCCGTCCACGGACCCTGGTGACACGCCTTGTGTCTCCGCCCACGCCACCACCGACTCGAGCGCGGCGATTTGGGGCTCGCGCGCCAGGCGCGCGGCCAACTCGGCTTGGCGGTCGCGATCGTTTTCCGGTTGAGTGGGGGCGCGCGCCGCCTGTCCTGCACGCGCCATCCGGAACCGCCTTGCGAATCGAATCGGGAATCTGGTGACCACCCTCGGGTTGCGATATACTAGCATATATGGTTGATTCCGCCAATATAGGGTGTATTCTTAGGAAATGATATCGTTCAGGCCAGAATGACTCGCGAATCCCACACCAGCGATGATCCGCGACCGGGGCGAGGTGAGTTCGCCCGGCGGCTGCGGGCCTACATGGGCTATGCCGACCGCACGCTGGACGAGGTGGCGGCGGAGTTGCAGGCGGCCGGCGTCAGCGTGAGCCCCAGCACGGTCAATCGCTGGGCGCGCGGCCAGGGGGCGCCGAGCGTCTTTGCCGCGCGGGAGCTGGGTCGGCTCGTCGAGCGGGCGGGGCTCGCCACCGAGGGCGGCGGCACGGCCTGGCTGCTCGGCGAAGCGCCCGTGGTGTCCGCCGCCAGCCCGGCGCTCGACCGGGCGGTGCGGGACTGGCGCTTCCGCGCCGCAGACGCGGCGCTGGCCGACGCGCTGGGCGAACGCGGCATCCCCGCGGGCTATCGGGCGCCGCTCGCGGAGCTCCTGGCGCGGCTGCTCGAGGAGCTGGCCGACGACCCGGACGGCGCCGGTGATGCTCCGGACCCCCTCACCCCAACCCTCTCCCGCGGGGAGAGGGAGTAGAGCCACCGACTTGGCCTGAGCGCTACCCACGCACCTCGGCTTCCTGGACGGCCCGGTCCGCCGCGCAGATTTCCTCAGGGCCAATGAGCCGGGTCCGGTCCCTTCTCCCTGGGGAGAAGGTGAGGATGAGGGGATTCGTTGACGGCGTGGCCGGTGGCCCAGCCGGACCCCCTCACCCCAACCCTCTCCCACGGTGGGGAGAGGGGGCTCTGGCCAGCGACGCCCGACGCGTCACCGCCGGACGCTCCGCCCGCAGGTGGAGGCGGCTCGCGCTAGAATATCGAGCGGGCCGGTCCCGCCCGGCGGAAGTGGCTCAGTGGTAGAGCATCTCCTTGCCAAGGAGAGGGTCACGGGTTCGAATCCCGTCTTCCGCTCCAATGTCGCGAAAGCTCAAAGTGCCCCCTTGGAGCCTTCGGGTCATGCTCGCATCGCCCTGGGGATGTCTGCGATGGGTTCTCCGTTCGCGCCCTGGCTACGCGGCGGCGCAGACGCCCGTGGCGCCCAAGATCGCCAGCACCACTACGACCACCACCAGAATCAGGCAGCCCCATTCGAGGCAGGGTTGGCTTCTCGTGTCGAGGTCCGGCGAAGGGTCGTCCATTGCTGCGAGTCCCGTCGGCCCTTCGTTTCAGCCGCGCCGCCGCGAGACTACAGTGTGCGGCGATGGGGCGATATTCCGACAAGCACCGTGGATCCGGTCTCCAAGAGAGAATGACGCGATGAACCGCCCGGACCCGATCTCCGACCAGCCCCTGGAGCGCAACGACCCGTTCGGGCTGTCGACGTTCTCCATCCGGCGCTACTCGGTGCAGCACATGGTGCTGCTCTTCACGGTCATCGGGCTCCTGATCGGCACCAACGTCGTCGCCGTGCTCCACGGGAACACCGTCCTGATCGTCCTCGCCGGGACGCTGCTGGGCCTGACGCTCGCCATGACCGCGTTGGTCCTGCACGTCGGCATTCGAACCGTCGCCGTGGAGATCTGGATCCGCCGTTTGGGCATGGGCGACTTCGAATACCGCATCGAGCCCAGGGGCAACGACGAGGTGTCCAAGGCCTGCCTGGCGCTGGAGACGCTGCGGCAGAGCTCCATCCGGGCCATGCAGCTCGACCTGGTGCAGAAGCTCTCCGATGAGCTGCAGGAAAAGAACGCCACGCTGGAAGACACCCTGGACGAGCTGCGGAAGAGCCAAGACCGCATCATCAGCCAGCAGAAACTGGCCGAGCTGGGCGAGTTGTCGGCCGGAGTGGCGCATGAAATCCGCAATCCACTGCAGTTCATCCGCAACTTCGCCACGGCCTCGGAGGACATCGCCGGCCAGATCAAGGCAGCGCCCGAGCAGCCTGACGACGGCGACCTGGAGACGGTGGACGAGTTGACCGAGGACCTGGTGGAGAACATGCGGCGCATCGTGATGCACAGCGAACGCGCCGACCGGATCATTGCGGACTTGCTGGTGATGGGACGTCGCGGCGACGGGGCGTTCGAGCCGGTGGACCTGAATCCGCTTCTGGCGAAGCAGGCGAGCCTGGCCTACCAGGCCGCGCAGGCCCAAACGCCCGGGTTCTCGGCGACGGTCCGCCAGCAGTTGGACCCGGACGTGGGCCGGATCGTCGCGGTACCGGAAGACCTGGCCCGTGTGTTCACCAACCTGGTGACCAACGCCTGCCATGCCGTGGCGGAGCGGGCGGAGCTATCCGGCGACGACTACGCGCCCGAGCTGCGGATCGGGAGTCGACGCACGGCCGAGGGCGTGGAGGTGACCATCCGCGACAACGGCATGGGTATGACGCCCGAAGTCATGGCCAAGATCTTCAGCCCCTTCTTCACCACCAAGGAGAGCAGCCGGAGCACCGGGCTGGGATTGACGCTGTCACACGAAATCGTGCGCGAGCATGGCGGGCAGATCGTCGCGGAGTCGCAGCCCGGCGAATTCACCGAAATGACGGTGCAGTTGCCCAGGAATCCCGGGGATCCGGGCCACATGAGCGAGCGGCTGGCCCGGCGTCCGACCACCGACCTCGGCGTCGACGCCGCGTCCCTAATTGCGGAGGAGCGCGCCGCCCGTGACGCCGAAATGGGGTGACCAAGTGCGTCGTCGATGCGTAGGCGGCGGTCGAGTAGTTGCTTCGAAGACCGACAACCAGTGAGCGCCCGGTCTGATGTAATCCGCGAGCTGACTGCCAAGATTCACTCGCTCAAGCTGGGGCATCCTGCGCGTGTCGCCATCGACGGCATCGATGGCGCCGGCAAGACGTCGTTGGCGGATGAGCTCGTCGAACCGCTCGCGTCGTTCGGTCGTCCAACGATCCGCGCGTCAATCGACGGCTTTCACCGAAGCCGGGCCGAGCGGTACCGCCAAGGCCAAGACTCGGCGGAGGGCTACTACCGCGACTCGTTCGACCATGCCGCTCTCGAAGCGGCGTTGCTCCGGCCGCTTGGACCGGCCGGGAGCCGCCGATACCGCACGGCGATCTTCGACCATCGCGCTGACAGGCCGGTCAGGCAAGAACTCCAGACTGCGGATTCGACCGCTGTTCTGCTCTTCGACGGCGTCTTTCTGCTTCGGCCCGAACTCGTGCACTTGTGGGATTTCACGATATTCGTGAAGACGACGTTCGCCATCGCCCTCGAGCGAGTAGTGTCGCGCGACGCATCGGCGTTTGGCTCCGGCGCTGCCGCCCGAGATCGGTATGAGTCCCGGTATCAACCGGGGCAGCGCCTCTACCTCGCCGAAGCCGATCCCGAGCAGCATGCCGATGCCGTGGTCATCAATGAGGAGGTTTCCAGACCGAGGATCGTCTCGCCTACGTGAGCGTCGGCGGTCGGCGGGCCACCCTAACGAAACCGTGTACGGGTGCCCATGGGATGCCGCGGCGGGCGGCCACAAGGCCCGCCCCTACACCGAACGGAGTTGCCGAGGACCGCCCCTACGGCGCGTCCTGGTCGGCGAGCGGCAGCGCCTCGTTCATCGAGCCGGACCGAAAGCCCTCGAGGTCTAGCGTGACGAAGGCGAAGCCGAGCGCCTTGATGCCGTCCACGATTCGGCGCCGACGCTCCGGATCGTCGACCAGGCGCGGCAGCGCCTCGATTGGGACTTCGATGCGGGCGATGGCGTCGTGGTGGCGCACGCGCAGCTCGTGCAGTCCTTCCGCTCGCAGCAGCGCCTCGGCGCGCTCGACCTGGCTCAGGCGCTCCACGGTCACCTCCGTTCCATAGGCCACGCGCGACGCCAGGCAGGCCTGGGCCGGCTTGTCCCAGGTGGGCAGGTCGAAGCGGCGGGCCAGCTCGCGCACGTCGGCCTTGCGCAGCCCGGCTTCCACCATGGGCGCGCGCGCGCCGCGCTGCCGGCTGGCCGCCATGCCCGGGCGGAAATCGCCCAGGTCGTCCACCACCGGGCCGTAAACCATGTAGGGAATCCCCTGCGCGTCCGCGTAGCGCTGCAAGCAGTCGAACAGCTCCGCCTTGCAGTGAAAGCAGCGCATGCGGTCGTTGCGGCGATAGTCGGCATTTTCGAGCTCGTGGGTCACGATCATTTCGTGGCGAATGCCGATCTCCGCCGCCACTTGCGCCGCCTCGTCGCGCTCGGATTCGGCCAAACTGGCCGACAGCGCGGTCACCGCCACCGCCTCATCGCCGAGCACGTCGTGCGCCACCTTGGCGAGCAGGCTGCTGTCCACGCCGCCCGAATAGGCCACCACCACCCGCGCCATGCGCCGCAGGTTGACCCGCAGCGCGGCGAGCTTGTCGTCGAGCGGCGCGTCGACGTCCGTGGTCGGCGCGTAGCCGGGCGCGGTCGCGGCGGTGCTAATCGGAGTCCCCATCCGCGACGATTACCAGCGGCTCTTCTTCGATGTCCCCGCCTCTGAGCCAGAACGAGCGCGCCACCGGAGCGCTTGGATCGGCCAGCGAGACGATGACGAAGCGCGAGACCTCGCTGTAGCCCGACTCCAGCGCGTGCCGGAGGTCGGTGGCGGAGGGAAACGCCTCGCTCGCCGGGTGGGAGTGATAGAAGCCGAGCACGTCCCACTCGCGCACGTCCTCGATCTCGCGCGTGACGCGGTAGTGATCCTCGGGATGGATCGTGTAGTGCACCCGGCTCTGGTCGATATTGCGGGTGCGGTAGGTCGCCAGCGCCCGATCGCCCGTGCCGCCGATGATGCCGCAGCACTCCAGGGGCGCTTCGTCGCGGGCGTGCGCCACCATGTCGTCCAGCTGGCGGCGGGTGACTTCCAAGGGCATGGCTAGATGCTGTAGGCGGGCCGCTCGCGGGCTTCCTGCATGTCGAGGGCCAGCTCGGCCAGGCTGACCTCCTCGAGCGAGGTCAGGATGGCTGATCGCACGCGCCCCCACACCGGGCGCTGCGAGCAGGTATCCGTCAGCTCGCAGGCCGAGGCGTCCTCCAGGCAATCGAGGATCGGCAGCGGGCCTTCGAGCACGGTGACGATGTCGCTCATGGTGATGGCGTCGGGTCCGCGCGCCAACTCGTGGCCGCCCTGCGGTCCGCGCGTGCTGCGCACCAACCCCGCCTTGCGCAGCGCGCTGAACACCTGGTCCAGGTATACCGGCGGGATGGACATGCGCCGCGCCACGTCCGCGCTTTGAATCGGTCCCTGCCCGTGGTGCATCGCCAGGTCCGTGAGGGCGCGGACCCCGTAATCGCTTCGCATGGACAGGCGCATGGCTCAGGCCGCCTCGGCAGGGATGGCTTCAGTGTGGCACGCGCCCAGAAGCCGCCACAACGCCCGCGAGTTCCAAGTGCGGCATGGCGGGTCGCGGCGGCGCGCGGTCCAGCACAGTTCGGACCAGCGGCCACGGGATCGCCGCAACAACCACGAGCGCCATGACCAAGAACACGGCCCGCGCGAGTCGCGACAACATAGGGCAACGGCAGCATCCGAAAATAGTGACAATTTCTCCAGGAAATAATTGATGCATGAACTTTTGCGAGCTACCGTGCCGATAGGTGGTCAACGACGACTACCCAAAGGAAGGGGGCTCCGATGCCTCATGTACCTACCCGCACACGGGCCGTGGTCGGCGGCGGAATCGTGGCGGTGCTCCTCTTGGCCTGTTTTGGCGCGTGGTCGGCGCGCAAGAACCGACCGATCCACTCTTCGACATCAGTCTCTGGATCACCGTGACGATCACGGCCAGAAACGCTGGCCGGGCGTTCGTGCCGGGCTGATCGATGGCTTTCGACTCCCGGTTTTGGACCGGGACGATCTGTCAACAAGTCGCCACGGTGCTCAGCGTCCCCCCGATGATCGCGGGCTCGTGGCGCCGTGGCGACTTGTTCCGGGTTCCCGGTCGTGGCGACTCGGAACTGAGACAGACCTGACAAGGAGATCAATGATGAAACGACGATTTCTCACCGCGACGGCCCTGATGGTCGTCGGCATCTGGCTGGCGGCTACCGCCGTTGCCAGCGCCGGCATCGCTGGGTAAGCCATAGGCCCAATTGAGCGGCTCGCGATCTTCGTCCTGTCAGTCCCGCTGATTCTCGGGAAGCGGCGCGGTGATGATGCGGCGGCGAAACACGAAGCCTGAACGGATGTCAGCGTGCCGATCCTCGCCGCAACGACCCAATTTGTGCCCGACGTCCTCGCGGCCACGGTGAGTCGGATGACGTGGAGGCGACAAGCGAAGGGCGGGGGCGCCGGTCCCCCGCCCTTCAATCGCCGGCACGGCGCCCGGCTTGACCGTCATTGGCAGAGCCACCTGGGCCGCCGTCTCCCGCCAATGCGCCCGAAGGCAGATCGACGGCGCGCCTGGCGCCTAATGCTTGACGCTCGACTTGGGCGCTCCCTACAATTTTGCGGACGGACCTAGTGCGCAATTCGCACCAAGACACCCCAAAGCCCTTGCCGTGGCGTCGGGCGCCCTCGGCGGCCGAATGCTAGAGGCCCCGACGCACATGCACCGATAACGGGCTGGTCGGAGGAACGACAGCATGCCGAAAGAGATCCTGCTCGATACCGAGGCCCGCGCCAAGCTGGTCAAAGGTATCGATACGGTGGCCAACGCCGTCAAGACCACGCTCGGCCCCAAGGGTCGCAACGTGGCGCTGGGCAAGAAGTACTCCGGGCCCACCGTCACCCACGACGGCGTCACCGTCGCCAAGGACATCGATCTCGAGGACAACTTCGAGGACATGGGCGCCCAGCTCATCAAAGAGGCGGCCAGCAAGACCAACGACGTCGCCGGTGACGGCACCACCACCGCCACCGTGCTGGCCCAGGCCATCATCAAGGCCGGGCTGCGCAACGTGGCCGCCGGCGCCAACCCGATGATCATCAAGCGCGGCCTCAACACCGCCGTGGAGATGGTCGTCGAGCAGGTGAAGGCCGACGCCAACCAGGTGCGCGGTCGCGAGGAGATCGGACAGATCGCGTCGATTTCCGCCAACGACGAGCACATCGGCCAGCTCATCGGCGAGGTGATGGACAAGGTCGGCAAGGACGGCGCCATCACCGTCGAGGAGTCCCGCGGGCTTGAGTTCGAGATCGAGTACGTCGAGGGCATGAAGTTCGACCGCGGCTACATCTCGCCCTACTTCATCACCAACCAGGACCGCATGGAGGCGTCGATCGAGGACGCACTGATCCTCATCACCGACAAGAAGCTCTCCTCGGTCAACGACATCCTGCCGACGCTGGAGAAGGTGACCCAGGCCGGCAAGAAGGAACTGGTCGTCATCGGCGAGGACGTCGAGGGCGAGGGGCTGGCCACCTTGGTGGTCAACAAGCTGCGCGGCGTGCTCAACGTGCTGGCGGTCAAGGCCCCCGGCTACGGGGACCGGCGCAAGGAGATGCTCCAGGACGTCGCCGTCGTCACCGGCGGCACGGTGATCTCCGAGGACATGGGCCGCCGTCTGGACGGCATCATCCTGGAGGACCTCGGCCAGGCCCGGCGCGTGGTGGCCGACAAGGACGACACCACCATCGTCGAGGGCGCGGGCGACGAGGCGGCCGTGCAGGCCCGCATCACGCAGCTGAAAGGCCAGCTCGACGAGACCACCTCCGACTACGACCGCGAGAAGCTGCAGGAACGCTTGGCCAAGCTGGCCGGGGGCGTTGCGGTGATTCGCGTGGGCGCGGCCACCGAAACCGAGCTCAAGGAGAAGAAGCACCGCGTGGAGGACGCGCTGTCCGCCACGCGCGCGGCGATCGAGGAAGGCGTCGTCCCCGGTGGCGGCATCGCCCTGCTCAACGCGGCCAGCGCACTCGACGGCGTTGAGGAAACCCTCGGCGGCGACGAGCTGGTGGGCGCGCAGGCGCTGCGCCGCGCGCTCGAAGAGCCGCTGCGGTGGATCGCCACCAACTCGGGCGCCGACGGATCGGTCGTCATCGAGGAAGTCCGCCGCCGCCAAGAGGCCGAGGGTTCCAAGAACATCGGCTTCAACGTGGTTGACGAGGACTTCGTGGACCTGGTCCAGGCCGGCGTCATCGACCCGGCCAAGGTGACCCGGTCCGCCCTCGAGAACGCCGTGTCGATCGCGGGCATGATCCTCACCACGGAAGCCCTGATCGCCGACGCGCCGGAGGACGAAGACGCAGCCGCCGCGGCAGCAGCCGCAGCCGCCGCCGGCGGTGGCATGGGCGGCATGGACTTCTAGTCCACGCCGACCAATGGTCGAGGCCCCGCCATTGCGCGGGGCCTCGGTCGCTTAAGGGGTTGGACCCACGGCGGCTGATTCGCTGCCTTGGCGAGCTGCGCCATCGGTCGGGCGCCCACAAGACACCCCAGGTGCCTAAGGTGTCAAGCCGCGAGCGGTTCGAG